>JAEWCT010000409.1 GCA_023390485.1 Pseudomonadota bacterium | reverse complement strand
GACATCATCACCACCGGCACGCCGCCCGGCGTCGGCACCGCGCGCAATCCGAAGGAATTCCTGAAGGCCGGTGACGTGATGGAACTCAAGATCGAGGGCCTCGGAACGCAGCGTCAGAAGGTCGTCGAATTCAAGCTCTGAAGCTCAAGCCTCGTCGTCTTCGTCCGGAGGATTGAGCCTGTTCATCAGATTGCGATAATCGGAGCCCGAGCGGATAGCGAGGCGCTGCCGGATCTCGTCCCACGACCGCGGATTGTCGAGATTGAGCTTGCCGAGCGCCTCGCGCACATACTTGAGCTGATCCTTGAGATCTTGCTCACCGTGCGCCAAGCCCTCGTCCGGCTGCGCCGCGGCCTCGAGTTCTTCGATCAGGTAGGTGATGAGGCCCGTTTCCGGGAACAACATGTAGAGCGGGAGGTCGTCGCGGACCCGTCCGTCTGTACCCTCGAGAAGCGACTGCTTACGCTCGTCGCCATCGATCTCGCTCCGCAGGCGCGAGTACACTTCGCTCAAGATGCGGTCCTGCTCATTCTGGAATTCGCGCAGCAGGTAGCCGAGGTTCTCGTTCTTTTTGCTGTGTGCGTTGAGCGCCTTCCACGCCTCCAAAATCGCATCGCGCGACTGCGGCAGGGTCAAACGCTTGTCGACGATATCGGACCGGAGATGAATCGCTTCAAGCAACTCTTCGCGATAATAGGCGATGAGTTGCTGGCGTTCCTGTTGGCTCAGCGGCTGCACCCGAGGCAACGCTGGCTGTTCTCGCCGACGTTCGATTTCCGGAGCGTTTCCTTTGGCCAAAGGCAGCTCGTGCTGCGCGTCTCGTAGCACACCGCCATCCAACGCCGGGCGATACTGCACGCCTTCAAACCGCGCGCGCTCGTAGCCGTATCCCGAACTCTCGGGCGCCGTCGCCCGGATGGTGAGAAGCGTTTCGTAAAGCGCCGGACGAATGTAGTAGCGGTCGTCGATCTTGACGTCGGGTGCCACCGCCTTGACCGCCGCACCTGCGTTCATCACACGGCGGACGACGCGCGAGTCATAATCGTTGTTGATGTCCGTCAGCGTCACCATGGACGTGAAGCCTTCGGTTTCGCGGATCGGCTCGAGCGTGTTCAGAACGATCTCCGAATGCTCGCGCGGATGCGGCGCAAGCGCTGCGGAAACAAGTTGATCGAGGCGCGCTCGGTCCTTGGCGGTCGCATCGGTCTTGAACTGCTTGTCACAAACCGACGAGAGGTATTCGCGCAGCTCGCTGCGAACGCGGTAACGCTCTGGATTATGGCTGACGGTCTCGACCGCGCCGATGTCCGCACCCGCCGTCAGCACCATGCGGACGCGATCGGCTTGCGATCGCTCCATCGCGCTCAAATCGGCGAGCGCTGAAAACCCGTCCTGATTGGTGATCGGCCTGAGGGACGTCAGCGTCAACCAAGCCGTCTCGTAAGGATGGGCGCCGAGCGCGGCGTTGATCGTCGCTTCTAGCTGCGAGCCCGAACGCGTCCTGAAACTCGGGATATCCGACAGCGGCGAACGCACAGCGTTGGCGCCGAAAAGCCCGGACATGAAAATCAGCCCGTCGAGGCCGATCGCGATTGCGAGCGCGAGATACGCAAGTCGGTTCCCGTCCTGGAACGCGTTGAGCGTCACGACGAAGCGGTGTGCCTTGTCATCGCGTGCAAGCTCGATGTGATTGATGTGGGTTCTGAGTGTGTCCGTGTCGGCGCTCGGGAGCGCGCTGTCAGCGAGACACCGCCGGGCGAACGCAAAGAGATCGTCCGTCGATTTGTTGGCGTTGAGTTTGTCGCCGCCCATACACGTGTTTTCGAAAACTTTCGTACCAGCCTGTAGCGCGAACAGCGTCGACGCCGCGTCGGCCGTCGTTTTCGGATCGCAGTCGATGCTCAAAACGAGAGCCTTCGTTTCCGGCGTCGCCTGCATGGCGCTGCTGATGTCTCCGCACATCCGCTGGACGGCGCCGAGATGTTCGACTGTCGGGTCGGCCCGGAACTCCGATTTCGTCTGCTCGAAGAGCGGCAGAATGCGCGTCGGATCGATCTTGGGACCAGTGTCGGTCTCGCTGCTGCTCTCGGCGAGCTTGATGCGCTGCTCGGCCGTTTCCGCTTCGCCCTTGTACTTGGCGAGATCGCCGTCGAGCGTCGCCAGCTCGCGGTCGACGGCCGAAAGCCGGGATTCGACCCCCGTGAGGCGCTTCTGCGCGTCTTTCATGCGCTCCTGGGCGATCTGTGCGGTTGCCTGAAGCTGGCCAAGCTCGTCCATCCGCTGACGGTACAGCGGCCCGCGTCCGGCCTTGCCGCTGCCTTCGACGCCCTTGTCCTCGGCCAGCGCTTCGACGCGCTTGGCATCGACATCGCGAAGCTTCGCATCGTAATCGGCTTTCTTCGCCGCATAATCGGCTGCAAGCTCCGGCCGCTGCGCTGCGAGGTTCGACTTCTCGTCCGTCAGCGATGTCTTTCGATTGGCCAGTCCGGCCTGGCCCGCCTGCGCCGAGGAAATCCGCTCCTGCTGTTCCTTGACCGCGCGCCGACGCTCTTCGATTTGATCGTTGACGTACCGTTCGATCACGCCCTGTGATTGGGCGGCAGCCTTTGTGATGTTCTCGAGCTGCTGTTCGTAGCCCTTCCACGCACCCGACGTGAACAGCTCTTCAGCAAGGCTCGCGCGGCGCGCCGCGATCGCCTGCTCGATATCGGTAATGATGCCCGAGACTTGGTTCTGCGCGCGGAGCTCCGCCGCCCGCACGCGTTCAGACGGCGGAAAGATCGCGGTAAAGAAGCTGTCGAACGAGAAAAAGACGCTCGTCGCCATGCAGGCGAGGAACATCACCCAAAGCATCGAATTCCGAATGACGACGCGGACCACCTGCACGTAGGGCCGCACCAGATCGCTCGCGGCATAGAGTGCAAAAAGCGCGAAAAGCAGGAGGCCCGCCCCGAACATCAGGAACTTGTCGCTGGTGGCCGACCAGTTGATGTCCTCGACGCCAGCGTGTCTGCCGTCGCTCGGGCCTGACCACTGCAGGAAGAGAACAAAACCCGTGATAAAGAGCAGGAGACCGATGAACGAGCCGATCCACGGCTGGGCGGCGGAGCTGACGAGGGAGGATTGCCCCGGCCGCGCGCGTGAATTCATCCCGGTCGCGAAGCTCTCGCCGATCAGCCAAGCGACGATCAGCATGATGCCTTGAATGCCGAACGTCACCATGCCGGAGAGCAGGGGTTCCCCGGTGAAATTGTACATTCCTTCCCAGGTCCGCCAGCCGGCGGCAGCCGATAGAACGATGCCCGTGGCGCCGAGGAGCGCCAGCCGCCAGTTCGAGAAAACGGTCTCTTCGATGGCGGTTCGGATGCGCCGGGCAACCCGTGTCCGGAGGAGGAGGGCGATGGTGCACGCCAGGAAAACGGCGATGCCGAGCGGCCGGGCGTTCTCCGCCAGCCTGTCGATCAGAAACTTCACGTCCATGCTGAAAACGGTCCCAGCCTAGTGTTCCTGGCGAATCGCGTTCTGCGTCGCTCGATGATTGCGCGGCCGAACCGGCCAATTGGCGGCAACATTAAGACGAAATGTGCTCATCGCATGAACTTCTCTTTAGAATTCGGAGGTTGGATCGTTAACAGCAGGGGATCAAGTGCATAGCTGCGCCGCACAAAAAGCGCAGCGCCGCCTTGAACCGAATGGCGGGTAATCACGACATGTTATATTGTCCGGCCGCCTGAGAGTTCAAAGCGCCGAGCGTTTGAAGGGCGGCAGGCCGGGCCTAGGGGACTGTCATGGTAACAACAGCAGCCGAAGACCAACGCGCCCGCGAGCGGGTCAAAACCTCGGTCGAGCAGGCGACAGCCATCTTCGCGGAAAAGAACATCAGGTTCACCGACCTCCGCCGCAAGGTGTTCGAGGAGATCGCCTCCACGCTTGCGAGCGTCGGCGCTTATGAGGTGCTCGATCGGCTCGCCAAAAAAGGCACGAGGCTCGCGCCGATTTCGGTCTACAGAGCTTTGGATGCGCTGCTCGAGGCTGGCGTTGTCCATCGGCTCGAAAGCAAGAACGCCTATTTCGCCTGCCGCCGCCTGCACCAGCCAAGAACCGGCCGCCGTCCGATGTTCTTGAGCTGCGAGAAATGCGGTGTTGTGCAGGAAGTCGATGGCGACGATATCTTCCACGCCATCGATACCGCCGCCGAAGGCGCCAAGTTTGAGCCTCGCGTGCGCTTTGTCGAAGTCTCTGGAACGTGCCAGGACTGTGCGGCGCGGCGCAAGGCATAGGCGGCCGAGGCTCGTCGCAAGGCCTTCGGGCATGGAGAAACGCGTTTGTCACCCCGTGATGCACCAGGTATGCCGGCGCCGAACGGCAATGGTTCGTGTAACACCGCGGCCGTTCCGTGCAGCTGTGGTCATAACCACGGCCACCAGCCGTTTGCCGGGGAACCGGCGAGCGAGCCCGATCTTGATGCGCTGATTTCTGCGCGCGGGCTTTCGATGTCGCGCGGCAGCCGCGAGGTGCTGACAGACATCAATCTCGATGTGAGGCGCGGCGAGATCGTCACGCTGATCGGACCGAACGGCGCTGGCAAGACGACGCTCGTGCGCATTCTGCTCGGCATCGAGCAACCGGACGCCGGTCGCGTCGTAAAGCCAGCATCGACGCGCATCGGCTACGTCCCGCAGCGCTTCGAAGTCGACTCGGCGATCCCGATGACCGTCGGCTCCTTCCTCACCCTTGGTGAGCATACAACTCTGAAAGACATCAGGGCCGCACTCGAAGAAACCGGTGCCGCGAAGACGATCGGCCAACAGCTGTCGAAATTGTCCGGCGGCGAAACCCAGCGGGTCTTGATCGCCCGCGCGCTTCTCCGTAAGCCAAACCTTCTCATCCTCGATGAGCCCGCGAGCGGCGTCGATTTTACCGGCGAGGCCGACCTCTACGATCTGATCGACCGCCTGCGGGCCAACCACAACCTCGGTGTTCTTCTGGTGTCGCACGATCTCCATGTCGTCATGGCGCGCAGCGATCGCGTGATTTGCGTCAACGGCCACGTCTGCTGCTCCGGCAAGCCCGAGGACGTGTCCCAGCACGCCGCCTATGCCCGCATCTTCGGGCCGCAAGCTACCTCCGCCTTGGGCGTCTACCGCCATCATCACGACCATCGGCACGATCTGGCG
>JAEWCT010000375.1 GCA_023390485.1 Pseudomonadota bacterium | reverse complement strand
TCGCCACCCTCGGCGTCATCGCCTCGTCGATCGAGCGCCTCGCCGTCGAGATCCGCCACCTCCAGCGCACCGAGGTGCTCGAGGCCGAGGAGTACTTCTCCCCCGGCCAGAAGGGCTCGTCGGCGATGCCCCACAAGCGCAACCCGGTCCTCTCGGAAAATCTGACGGGTCTCGCCCGCATGGTGCGCGCCTACGCCCTTCCAGCGATGGAAAACGTCGCCCTCTGGCACGAACGCGATATTTCGCATTCGAGCGTCGAGCGCATGATTGGCCCCGATGCGACGGTGACGCTGGACTTCGCGCTGGCGCGTCTCGCCGGTGTCATCGAAAAGCTGGTCGTCTATCCCGAAACCATGAAGCGGAACTTGGAAAAGCTTGGCGGCCTGCACAATTCGCAACGTGTGCTGCTGGCTTTGACCCAGGCAGGCGTCAGCCGCGAGGATGCCTACGCCCTCGTTCAGCGCAACGCTATGAAGACGTGGGAGCAGGGCAAGGACTTTCTGACCGAGCTCAAGTCCGACAAGGACGTGACAGCGAAGGTGCCGCCTGCTGCGCTCGATGCCATGTTCGACATCGACTACCATACCGCCCACGTCGATACGATCTTCCGGCGCGTGTTCGGCAACGCTTGAACGCCGCCAACGTCACGAAACTGTAATCAAACTGACGTGCCACTGCCATCTTGGCTACCGATAGGCTTGACCTTGAGATATGTCGGGGTGGTGGGATGTCGGTGCCGGGCTTTGCTTTCGGTATGGAAGATCGTCATGAAAATGACGTTGCTGAAGCTAAGCCAGTCATCGATGCAATTGGCCTGATCAAGGGCGCCGTCGCCGTCGGCGCCCTTTCGTTCGCCATCTTCGGCATGATGCCCGGCATCGATCTCGCAGCCGCCCACTTGTTCTATGCAGGCAACGGCCAATTCGTCGGCAATCAGCTGCCGGCCTTTGGTATGCTGCGCCTCGCCTTCAACGTCGCGTTCTATGTGACGTGCGCTTTGACCCTCGTGGGATTGTTCGTCACCGCCCGGACAGCCTCCGGCTGGCTCGGCGTCGACAAAAGAAAATGGCTGTTCCTGGCCGTTTGCCTGCTGACGGGCCCGCTGGTCGTCGCCAACCTCGGCTTCAAGGATCACTGGGGCCGCGCTCGTCCGCGCGAAGTCGTCGAATTCGCCGGCACCAAGGCGTTCGCTGCGCCCTTTCCGCCTTCGAGCCAATGCTCCTACAATTGCTCGTTCGTTTCGGGCGAAGCTTCATCGATCTTCATCGTGCTGTTCGCAGCCGCGATGCTTTTCAAATCCCTCTCGCGCAACTTTGTCACATCCGCGATCGTCCTCGGTGGCCTCGCTGGACTAACTCGCATGGCCCAGGGCGGGCATTTTTTATCGGATGTCATCTTTGCTGGGGTCTTGATGGCGATTACCGCCGGATGTCTGCAACTCCTTTTCGACACATTGGAAGGCGAGCGTGCAGGTCTGATCGAGCCGGGCCCGCCCTGAGTGTCCGGCCTGGTCGAACACTGCTACGTGACATCCGCAAACCGAAAGTTTAAGCGAGCCTCGGGCGGAGACTATTTGAGTCCGATGGGAATCATGATCGCGGGTGAACCGCAAACCGAATTCGGGGCGCAGGAAAAAAGCAGGAACGCCGCGTTGCTCCTCTGGGGTGCAGCGATTGTCGGTGTGCTTGCCGGCGTTGTGTTCAGTCTTTACCCGGAAATCGATACGCGGACGGCCGCATTTTTCTATCGGGGCGACGGCGTCTTCGCCGGCAAAGGCGGCGGCATCTACTCGGGCACGGCAACGACCATCGCCGACGTGATCCGCCTGATGCTTTATGTTTCTTTCGTCGGCTTCTGTGTTCTCACCGTCTGTGGCCTCGGAGCTTCCGTCCTTCGCAAGCGCGCGAGCTTCGGCTTGACCGCTCCGAAATGGCTCTTCCTCTCGGCGTGCCTCGTGATCGGACCCGGCATCGTCGCCAATACCATTCTGAAAGATCATTGGGGCCGGGCAAGACCCGTTCACCTCATCGAGTTCGGCGGTACGAAGACGTACACGCCACCTCTCCAGCCTTCGAAGCAATGCGAGAAGAACTGCTCTTTCGTGGCAGGAGAAGCATCGATGGCCTACACGGCGTTCTTCGCCACGGCGTTCCTCTTCGCCGGCATGGGCGAAAGGCTTATCCTCGCGGGCGTTCTCTGCGGTTTGTTCTCAGGCTTCGTGCGCATGTCGCAAGGCGCGCATTTCCTATCCGACGTCATTTTCGCGGGCGTCGTTATGGCCGCAACTGTTGCTGGGATCTACCTGCTATTCGGTTTGATTTCGCGTACAGGAAAAGCTGATCCTGCGACCGACACGCCCAACACGCTCGCCCGATGGTGCTCATGGTGACGTCCGAAACGCTAACCGGGATTACCGTGCCAGACGCCGCCAGCCCGGCATCCGGATCATTGCGTGAGGCAGGCAATTCCCGGCCGCGGCTGACCGTCGTCATCCCGACCTATTGCGAGGCGGGCAACATCGCCGCCATGATCGCCGCGCTCGACGCCGCGCTCGCGGGCATCCGCTGGGAAGTGATCTTCGTCGACGACGACAGCCCCGACGGCACGATGAGTGCCATCCGCGCCATCGGAGCGAACGATCCCCGCGTCCGCGCCATGCGCAGGGTTGGCCGCCGTGGCCTCGCTGGCGCTGTGATCGAAGGCATGCTCGCCTCAGCCGCCGACATCGTGGCCGTCGTCGATGCCGATCTCCAACACGATGAAAAATTGCTCCCCCGCATGCTGAGCGATATCGAAGGCGGCGGCGCGGATATCGTCATCGGCACCCGCTACAGCCAGTCGGGCGAAGCCCGCGAAGGTTTTTCGACTGCGCGCCGCATCTCGAGTTCGCTGGCGACGGCCCTTTCGAACCTTCTCCTGCGGACGAACGTCAGCGATCCGATGAGCGGCTTCTTCATGCTCCGAAGAAACCTCATCGACACGATCGCGCCGAACCTTTCGCCGGGCGGCTTCAAGCTTCTTCTCGACATTCTGGCATCCGCACCCTCGGGCGTCCGCATCCGCGAGATTCCTTACGTGTTCCGCCCTCGCCGTGTCGGCAAGTCGAAGCTCGACGGCATCGTCATCGCAGATTTTCTCGGGCTACTTCTCGCCAAGGTCTCCGGAAATCTCCTGCCGCCGCGGTTCGTCCTGTTTGCGCTTGTCGGATCACTCGGCCTCGTCGTTCACCTGTTCGCGCTGCGAAGTGCCATTCACATCAGCGGCACGTCGTTCAACGTCGCCCAGATCTTCGCGTCCTTCGTGGCCATGACCTTCAACTTCTTCTTGAACAACGTCCTGACGTTCCGCGACCGCCGCTTGAGCGGCTTTGAGGCGATCAAAGGCCTGCTGATTTTCTATGTCGTATGCAGCGTCGGCGCGCTCGCCAATATCGGCGTTGCGGACCTCGTCTATAGCCACGACACGACATGGTGGCGGGCCGGCATCGCGGGCGCCCTCATGGCCGCCGTTTTCAATTACGCCGTCAGCTCTGCATTCACCTGGCGGCGATGACGGCCGTTCTGACCACCGAAGCGGCAAGCGGCTCCGCCGCCGGTGAACGGCAGTCCGACAAGCGCACTGCGAACAGCGTGCTGCTCGCAGCCGTCCTCGCGCTCACCGCCATTCGCCTCGGCCTCGCGAGCTATCTCGGCCTCGTCGACGATGAGGCCTATTATCGAATCTGGTCCCTGGCGCCGTCGCTCTCCTATCTGGATCACCCCCCGATGGTGGCCTGGATCATCGGCGCGGGCCGCTCCATCGCCGGAGACACGACGCTCGGCGTTCGTCTGCTTGGCCCCCTCATCGGCGTGGCCGGCGCCCTCGTTCTCTGGCGAACCGCCTATCTCCTCTACGGAGCGGAAATCGCTCGCACGTCGGTCTGGATCATGCTGGCGATGCCGCTGCTCGCGATCGGCGGCATCATCGTCACGCCGGATCTGCCGTCCGTGCTCTCCGCGGGACTCGGGATCTGGGCGCTCGCCGAGCTGAACCGCAGCCAAAACGCCAGATGGTGGCTCGCCGTCGGACTGTTCGCAGGCCTCGGACTGCTTTCGAAATATACGAACCTCTTTCTGGGCGGCACCATTCTCGTGTGGCTGCTCGCGACGCCCGAAAATCGCAAATGGCTGCGCGCGCCGGAGCTTTGGATCGGCGGCATCATCGCGGCCGCCATCGCAAGCCCTGTCGTCATCTGGAACGCCGAGCACGGCTGGGC
>JAEWCT010000364.1 GCA_023390485.1 Pseudomonadota bacterium | reverse complement strand
TCCTCCATCACCTGCGGGCGACGGTCTTAAGACGCGCGATGCCGCGGTTTCGGCACTCTTCTCGGTGTTGATTGAACATCGCCCGTTCGACGACGCGTTCGCAACCGTGTCTGCGGCACGCGATCTCGAGCCCCGCGACCGCGCCTTTGCCCGCTTCATCGCCACGACGGCTCTCCGCAATCGCGGCGCGCTGCAGGCGGTGCTGAAAACCTACATCGCAAAGCCGCTGCCCGAACACATCGGCCGCTTGGACGAAATCCTTCTCGCGGCCGCGGCGCAGCTCCTTCTGCTGCAAACGCCGCCGCACGCCGCGATCTCTCTTGCCGTCGATCAATGTCACGCCGACACCAACGGCAAGCGCTTTGCAAATCTCGTCAACGCCGTCCTGCGTCGCTTGAGCGAAACCGGCCAGGGCCGCCTCGCATCGCTGGATAATGTCACGCTGACGTTCCCGGATTGGCTCCTCAAGCGTTGGAGCGACACGTATGGCGCGGCCGAGGCTCGGCAAATCGCGCGCGCTTCGCTGGTGGAGCCAGCCCTCGATCTGACCGTCAAATCTGATCCCGAACTGTGGGCCGAGCGCATCGGCGCCGTCGTGCTGCCGACCGGCTCGATCCGCTGCGCCCAGGCCGGACGCATCGAGGAACTGCCGGGCTTCAGCGTTGGCGCGTGGTGGGTGCAGGACGCCGCTGCCGCTCTCCCGGTGAAGCTTCTGGGCGATGTCACAGGTCTTTCGGTGCTCGACCTATGTGCCGCCCCCGGAGGCAAGACGGCGCAGCTCGCAGCCGGCGGCGCCGAGGTGACGGCAGTCGACAAGTCGGCTGGACGATTGTCACGCTTGAAAGAAAATCTCACGCGTCTCGGGCTTTCCGCGAATACCGTCGTCTCCGACGCGCTCACATTCACGTCGGAAACGCAGTTCGACGCCGTTCTTCTCGATAGCCCGTGCACGTCGACCGGAACGATCCGCCGCCATCCCGACATCTTGTATCTGAAGCGCCCGGAAGACGTCGCCGCCCTCGCCAGCCTGCAGTCCAAATTGCTTGAACGCGCCACCGGTCTTTTGAAGCCGGGCGGCACGCTCGTCTATTGCACCTGTTCGCTCGAACGCGAGGAAGGCGAAAGCCAGGTCGATGCCTTTCTCGACCGCCACAAGGGCTTCGCGCGCCGCCCCATCATGCTCGACGAAGCGACGATCCCGCTGTCATGGCGAACCCTGGACGGCGATCTCCGGACGCTGCCCTCCCACTTCGCCGATTTGCCCGAAGGCCTGCGCGGCCTCGACGGCTTTTTCGCAGCTACCCTGGTGAAGTCGTCCTAAGCTCACAGTCTGTGCGCTCCGACGCCTTGTTTTGGCGCGGGTCAGGGGCTACTCCAATCCGCCGATCGGGCCAATTTTCGCGCGACGCAGGAGCAATCCCCCTTGAGCCTCAATGTCACGGAACGGCTGAAGATCCGCTCCCTTTCGGTTGAGCGCCTCCGTCGCCGCGCCGTGACCTTCACGCTATCGTCGCCACTTATGCGTTGGCGCTACGCGGGCAACGGCGCCGATCAAATCCTGATCGTACCGCAGGAGCTGCGCGCAGCCGATCCGAGCTTCTGGACGGAGGTCGCACACGGCCACTTCGGCCTCGCATCCGAAATCGCCGACCTGAAGGGCGCCTCGGCCTTCCGCGTCACGCCGCCGAGCCTGGCATGGGAGCGCGAGCTTCACGGTTTTGGCTGGCTACGGCATCTTGCGGCGACCGAAGAAGAAGAGGCGGCGACGGCGGCGCGAGAACTCGTCCTTCAATGGATCGCCTTGAAGCGCCTCTCACAAGGCATCGCTTACGAACCCGAAGTCATCGCCCGCCGGCTGATCTCCTGGATATCGCAAGCCAACATGCTGCTTGAGGGCCTCGACGCGCGCTCCTACACGCAGATCATGTCGAGCATGGGCCAACAGATCGTTGCGCTCAGAACGACATGGCGCAATGCCCCCGACGGCGTGCCCCGCATGATATGTCTGATCGCGCTCGTCCTGACGGGACTTTCCGTTTCCGGGCACGACCGGCATTTGAAGGAAGCGGAGGCCGCGCTCGTGACCGAGCTGAAGCGGCAGATTCTCGACGACGGCGGGCACGTCAGCCGCAGCGCCAGCGTACTATCCGATCTTGTCCTCGACCTGTTGCCGCTCGGCCAGTGCTTCAGCTCGCGCGCTTTGCCGCCGCCCGACGAGATCAATACGGCGATCAAAAAGTCTTTGAAGTTTTTGCGCTTCATGCGGCTTGGCGACGGCATGCTCGCGCGTTTCAACGGCGTCAGCACGGGTTCGCCCGCGGCGCTCGCGACCGTTCTGGGCTATTCGAGCGGTGAACTCGATCTCATGCCGGTCGCTCATTCGTCGGGCTATGCCCGGCTGGAACGTGGTTCAACGATCATCGTCGCCGATGTCGGCTCGCCTCCCCCGCTTGAACTTTCGACGCAAGCGCAGGCCGGCGTGCTATCCTTCGAAATGACGGCGCGGCAGCATTTGATTTTCGCCAACGGCGGATTTCCGGGACCCGCCGATCACGACTGGGATTCGGTTGCGCGCGCGACCGCCAGCCACAACACGCTGTGCCTCGCCGAAACGTCGTCGTCGCGGCTCATCCGGCATGACCAGCTTGAAACCATGGTTGACGGCCTGCCGATCCGCGGGCCGGATGCGGTCGCCTTCGAATTCAACAATGGCCCGGAACAGGCGCAGTTAATCGCCAACCACGACGGTTACCTAAAACGCTTCGGCCTGATCCACGCCCGCCGCCTCGTCTTGTCGGCGAATGGCGACAGATTGGATGGGGCCGACAGCCTGGAGCCGCCGAAGGGAACGCTCCGCCTGAAGCAGGATCTTCCTTACGCCATTCACTTCCATCTTCATCCGGATTGCCTCTGCCGCTTGGCCGGGAAGGGCGCCTGCTGGATTACGCTCCGCGACGGCGAAACCTGGCTGTTCACCGTTGCTGGCGACACCGCCCAATTATCGATCGAAGAAAGCCTGTTCTTTGTGGACAGCGCCGGTCCGCGGCCGAGTCTTCAAATCGTGCTCCGCGGGACGACCTTCGGCCAGACGGAAGTCAGCTGGTCCGTGCACGCGGAACGGCCGAACGCCCGCCAGACCTGATCGAAAGAGACCTGACCGCCCGGCGGCGACGAGCCCGCATCCACGCGTCAGATCCACGCGCGGGATAGCCTTGCCAAACGCGCCGTGCTAACCGCCACTCAGAACACACTGGGATGCACATGGCCGATCAACAGATACGCCGGGCCCTCCTGTCAGTCTCCGACAAGACCGGGCTCATTTCTTTCGCCACCGCTCTGAAGAACCGCGGCATCGAGCTTGTTTCGACCGGCGGCACCGCCGCCGCCCTCAAGGCGGCAGGCTTGGCGGTTCAAGACGTCTCCGAGCTGACGGGCTTTCCCGAAATGATGGACGGGCGCGTCAAGACTTTGCATCCCAAGGTTCACGGCGGCCTTCTTGCCATTCGCGGCAACGCCGTACACGACGAAGCTGCGCGCGAGCACGGAATCTTGCCGATCGATCTGCTCGTCGTGAACCTCTATCCCTTCGAGGCTACGGTCGCCAAGAATGCAGCCTACGACGACTGCGTCGAGAACATCGACGTCGGCGGCCCGGCGATGATCCGCGGCGCCGCGAAAAATCACGACAGCGTCACCGTCGTCGTCGAGCCAGCCGATTACGATCGCGTGCTCGCGGAAATCGCGGCCAACAACGG
>JAEWCT010000262.1 GCA_023390485.1 Pseudomonadota bacterium | reverse complement strand
ATACGAGCCCGATTTGAGAGTGCTCCTGGCCTTCCAGAATTTGGATCGCTTGCTCGCCGGATCCGCAGGTTCTGGTCTCGAAGCCGAACCGCTTTATCGTTTCTTCAAGAATGCGACGCTGGGCAGGATCGTCGTCGACGATGAGAATACGCTTGTACATTGGCACGCAACTTTACTCTTACGAACACACCGGTCAGCTTGCTGCGGGCGATGCTGGATTTGCTCCAGCTTCAAACACGCGGTGACCTAGAACTTACGCAACGGATGGGAGATTGCCCGAGAAGGGTAAATGTAAGGTTTCGGATTGGCACAATATTTTTCGCTCACCGATAAGCGGCTGAAGTGACATGAAAGTTTTTTCGCTACGCATGCCTCGCCGTTGCATAGCCCTCACGGCGCCACTCTCCTTTCGCATCCAGGCTCATCGCGGGGCGCGAATTTCAATCTTCGGCCCGCCTGTGGTAAGCCACCGCGAAATCTTCGTTTGTAAAGGACAACCATGCGCGCCAAGTCTTTCTCGGACATCAATTTTGCCTCCGAAGCTGCACTCTCGCAGTCATCCGCCGCTCAATCGCTTGGAACGATGCCCGAATGGGATCTGAGCGACCTTTATTCCGGTCCGGATGCGCCCGAAATCCAGCGCGATCTCAAGGAAGCGGCGGCCGAGGCGACGCGCATCAAGGCCACGTATCAGGGCCGTCTCGCGGAACTCGCGAAGGACGGCGGTAAACTCATTGAGCCCATCAAAGACTACGAGAAGCTTGCCGATCTTGCGGGGAAGCTCGGGTCCTATTCGGGGCTCTACTATGTCTTGAACCAAACGGACCCGGTGCGGGCGAAGTTCAATGCCGATATCTCGGAAGCGCTGACGAAGATCTATACCGATCTCATTTTCTTCGAGCTCGAACTCAACAAGATCGACGATGCCGTCATCGATGCGGCGCTGAAGCACGACAGCATCAAGCGCTACAAGCCGTGGTTCGAGGATCTCCGGAAGGAGAAGCCGCACCAGCTCGACGAGAAGATCGAGACGCTCTTCACCGAGAAATCGCAGACGGGCCGCGCGGCCTGGAACCGCCTGTTCGACGAGACGATGTCGGCGCTGAAGTTTGACGTGAAGGGCCACAAGGAGTCGCTGTCGCTGGAACCGACGCTGAACTTCCTGTCCGATCCCGACGAGAAGAAGCGGAAGGCCGCTTCCGAGGCGTTGTCGAAGGTTTTCACGGCCAACCTGCCGCTCTTCACGCGGATCACGAATACGCTGGCGAAGGACAAGGAAATCTCCGACCGCTGGCACAACTTCAAGGACGTCGCCGACAGCCGCAACCTTGCAAACCGGGTGGAAGGTCCCGTGGTCGATGCGCTGGTGTCGAGCGTCCGGGCGGCCTACCCACTGCTTTCGCACCGCTACTACAAGATGAAGGCGAAGTGGCTTGGCAAGAAGAAGCTCGCGTCGTGGGACCGTAACGCGCCGCTGCCAGACAAGCCCGAGCGGATTATTTCGTGGGGCGAGGCCGAGCAGATCGTGCTGCGCGCCTATCGCGGGTTTGCGCCCGAGATGGCGACCATCGCCAAGCAGTTCTTCGACAAGAACTGGATCGATGCCGCCGTGCGGCCCGGCAAGGCACCCGGCGCGTTTTCCGCGTCGACGGTGCCGTCGGTGCATCCCTACGTGATGATGAATTATCTGGGCAAGCCACGGGACGTGATGACGCTTGCGCACGAGTTGGGTCACGGCGTCCATCAGTGGCTGGCGCGTGACCAAGGTCCGTTGCTTGCTCCAACTCCGTTGACGCTCGCCGAGACGGCCTCCGTGTTCGGCGAGATGCTGACGTTCAATACGATCATTTCCGAGACTAAGGATCCACGTGAGAAAAAGGCCATGCTCGCCGGCAAGGTCGAAGATATGCTCAACACGGTCGTTCGCCAGATCGCCTTCTACACATTCGAGCGAAAGGTACACGAGGCGCGCCGCGACGGCGAACTCACGTCAGACCAGATCAACAAGTTGTGGCTGGATGTTCAGTCGGAAAGTCTCGGTCCGTCGATAGATCTGAAGCCCGGCTATGAAGTCTTCTGGACCTACATTCCGCATTTCATCCATTCGCCGTTCTATGTCTATGCCTATGCTTTCGGCGATTGCTTGGTGAACTCGCTATATGGGCTTTATTCGGAAGCACATCCTGAGTTCGTTCAGAAATACTTCGGTCTCCTGAAGGCCGGAGGTTCCAAACACCATTCCGAGCTTCTCGCCCCGTTCGGTCTCGATGCCCGCGATCCGGAGTTCTGGAACAAGGGGCTCAAGGTCATTGAAGGCATGATCGACGAGTTGGAAAAAATCGACTGAGGTCCCACCTAAGGATTGGCGTTGGATATACCAGCCTCGACAGTGCAACGAATCGACACGCAATGCATTGTCAAGCCTGTGTCGGGCGTTTAACCGCGCCCGGCGGCGAATTTGCCGCTTCCCAACGGCATGACGTGGGAGTAGAAGCCCGCCACTTTGCTGCTTTGCAGCCTTTGAAATAAGGTCGAGGTGCCTGAATGGCACAAGCGCCCGCTTCGCTTCCGGCTGCCGAATTCGGCGCCGGAGAGGGGCATCACAGCAAGAACTTCTGGGCATTGGCTGTCGGCTCGGTAGGTGTCGTCTTTGGCGACATCGGAACGAGCCCGCTTTATGCGTTCAAGGAAGCCATCACCGCCGCCGCCCACCGCGGGCTGACGACGGCGGAAGCGGCGCTTGGCGTGCTGTCGCTCATTTTCTGGGCCATGACGCTGGTCGTCACCATCAAGTACGTGCTGCTGCTGCTGCGCGCCGATAATAAGGGCGAAGGCGGCATGTTCGCGCTCATGGCGCTGGGCCAGACGGTTGCCCGGCGCAGCGCGCCGCTGCTCGGTGCGCTCGGGATCGCAGGCGCGTGCTTCTTTTACGGCGATGCCGTCATCACGCCGGCTATCTCGGTGCTCTCCGCGGTCGAGGGCCTCAAACTCATCGCGCCGCAATTCGAGAACGCCGTCATTCCGGTCGCGATTCTCGTTCTTGCTTTTCTATTCTGGATGCAGTCGCGCGGCACCGATCGGGTCGCGCGTTTTTTTGGGCCGGTGATGACGGTCTGGTTCATCGTGCTTGGGCTCGGTGGTCTCGTGCAC
>JAEWCT010000226.1 GCA_023390485.1 Pseudomonadota bacterium | reverse complement strand
CATAGTGGCGTCCAAAGCCCCGAAAACGGAAACCGCGTCGGTACAGGAGGGACGCCCAGTTTACAAGGGTTTCCGGTGTCGCCGGGGAGGAAATTGAGTGCGTAAGCCGTCATTCGCACAAAATGCGGGACTCGACCACGGGTAGGGCGCGATTGCCGTGGTTTTTAGGGTGCGGAGCCAAGCAGATAGTTGATCGAATGGAAGAAGTTCTCTGGGCCGACATAGCCGGAGATGCGGCCGACTTCATGCTGCGATTTGACGACGACGAACGTCGGGACGATGTCGACCGAGGTGTTGAAATCGAGATGGCCCGTCTCGACGTCGTTAACGTCGACGAACCGGATCGGCATCCTCTTTCCCTCCTCGGAGGTCTGGTAAGCGGGGAGGACGTCGCGCCGGAATATCTCGCAATAAATGCAGCCATCCGCTTCGACGACGATGAGTTCGAAGGATCTATCGGGGTTTCCAGTCGCTTCCGTGTCGAGGCCGGCGCGTGAGGCGGCAGCCGGGGACAGCATGAGCAGTGCGGAAAGTATCACTCGGATGATCGTCGGCATGATGGATCTCGCGCGCACAAGCAACTCATCGCATTTAAATCAAATGCGTGCGAGCCGATCCTCGAAAATGAAGAGTTAGTTAATGTCCGTCACAAAGCGAAACGGTAAACCGTTGGCCGAAAAGCGGGTCAGGACTTCTTGCAGGAAATCGCGACGGTCTTGTACGAGCCGAAACCGATGGCTCCGGCGCCAAACTGCTGGGCCATGGCGTCGCCGAGCTTCTTGGCCTGTTCATCCTGCTTGTCGGCATCGGGATCGATGAGTGTCGCCGCGCATCCCTCGGGGGCGGATGCAAGTTTGATCGCGTCGGTCTTCTGGGGTTGGAAGTCGATGAAGTAGGACGGATCGAAGACTGCGAACGTCAGACCCTCGGCGCCGGGGGGAAGAGGCTTGGCGAGCGGCAGGTGGAAGTAGAGGCGCAAGACGCCATTCGTATAATCCAGGCGCGCATTCGTCGTCGGTGAGAATTCGAGCTGATTTTCACCGAGCTTCGCAACGGTGAAATAGTTGAATTCTTTCAGGCCATCCATATTGACCTTCAGAAGCTCGGCCAATTCGCTCTGATCATACTTGCCGTCGTTGTTCGTATCGAGCCCTTCCAGCGCCATCGCTGTGTAGGAATCGTCGAAGCTCCAGACGTGATCGACGCCGGTTACGGAGCCTTTGTCGTAATTGACCGTCAATACATACGTCACCCACATGTGCGGGTGCGCAGAGACCGGAACAATCGTGGCCAGTACGGCAACGAGGATGAAAGCCGCAAGGCGATAGGACTTGAAAAATTCGGGCACGCGCCGCTCAACCCTTTTGCTCTGTTGCCGGTCGAATCGCCGGTCGACCCTAACGGACGCATATCGAACCGGCGAGATTGCGACGCTCTATCGGCTACCTGGCCTAAGAGATTTGCGCATCCCCTTGCGAACGTTCTTCCTTGGTTGTTATATTATACACTTCAAATTTACGGGGGATTGAGCATGATCAGCAGACTAGCGGTATTTTTGGGGGCTTTTCTCGTGGTGGCGAAAATCTCCGCGGCGGCTGCAGCGGAGACGCCAAAGGTCGTCGTTACGATCAAGCCCATTCATTCCCTCGTCAGCCGGATCATGGACGGCGTCGGTGTGCCGCAGCTCGTGGTCGAGGGTTCGGCCTCGCCGCATACGTTTACCTTGAAGCCTTCGACGGCGCGGGCCATCCACGATGCCGATGTCTTCGTTCGCGTGTCCGATCAACTCGAGCCCTTCACCCGGAAAATCGTGGCATCGTTGCCGGCGAACGTGACGGTGTTGACGCTCGCGGGTGCGGACGGCGTGAAGCTTCTCGATCAGCGTCACGGCGGCGCCTTCGAGAAGCATGAACACGGGCATGAACATGAAGAAGCGAGTGGTGCAGCAGGTGATCACGACGACCACGACGAAGATGGCAAAGACGGGCACATCTGGCTCGATCCGCAGAACGCCAAGGCTATTGCCGCCGACGTCGCCAAAACGCTCGAGGCTCGCTATCCGGAACATGCCGACAAGTTCAAAGCCAACACGGCCGCCCTTGTCGCCGATCTCGATGATCTCGATAGCCAGCTGACGGCGGAGCTCAAGGACTCAAGGGGAAAGCCGTTCATCGTCTTTCACGACGCGACCCAGTATTTTGAGGATCACTTCGGGCAGAAGGCCGCGGGCTCGATCACTGTCAGTCCTGACGTGCCGCCAAGCGCGAAGCGGCTGACGGAGGTTCGTCACAAGCTATCGTCGCTCGGCGCTGTTTGTGTCTTCGTCGAGCCGAATTTTCAGCCGAAGCTCGTGGACGCCGTCACCGAAGGTACGAATGCGCGTTCGGGAACGATCGATGCCGAGGGGCAAACGCTTACCCCTGGGCCAGGCCTCTACTTCGATCTGATGCGCGGCGTCGCCCACAGCATTTCGGACTGTCTGAACGGGCAGAGCTGAGCCGTTTTATACCGGCGCGGGCCCTTACTGGGCCGGCGCTTCTGCCTCGCGGCCGTCGAAGACGTATCCGGCACCGCGGACCGTGCGGATCGGATCGCTTTCGTTGCCCCGGATCAGCGATTTTCGGAGGCGGCCAATGTGAACGTCCACCGTCCGCTCGTCGACCTCCGAGGACTGGCCCCAGACGCGATCGAGCAGCTGGCTGCGCGACAGGACGCGGCGCGGGCTTTCCATGAAGACTTCGAGCATCCGGTATTCTGTCGGACCGAGACGGACCTCGCGCGGACCGCGTGTCACCTTGTGGGCGCCGCGATCCATGGTGATCTCGCCGGAGACGAGGATATCGCTCATCCGCTCGGGCGCCGCACGCCGAAGCAGCGCCTTGATCCTCGCCATCAACTCCTGAACCGAGAAGGGCTTTGTCACGTAATCGTCGGCGCCGGTCGTCAGCCCCCGCACGCGGTCGGTTTCTTCACCGCGCGCGGTCAACAGAATGATGGGCAGGCTTTGCGTCTCGGTACGATTGCGAAGACGACGGCATAGTTCGATCCCGGAGATCTTTGGGATCATCCAGTCGAGTATCGCAAGATCGAAACTTTGCTCCGAAAGAAGAAGCTCCGCTTCCTCTCCGTCCGCGGCTTGCACGACGTCATAGCCTTCGGACTGAAGATTGTATTTCAGAAGTTCTGCGAGTGGAGCTTCGTCTTCGACGACGATGATCTTGGCTGGCATGGCTTTCCGTCAGTCTTCCTTCACAAGGTCTTCGTCATTGGCGCGGCGTGATCAGCGTCGACGACGTCTTGTCGCCCTTCGGCCGATCGTCGGCGATGGGAACGCCGTGAACGAGATAGTAGACGTTCTCGGCGATGTTGGTGGTGTGGTCGCCGATGCGTTCGATGTTCTTGGCCCCGAACAGGAAGTGCGTGCAGATGCCGATGTTGCGCGGATCTTCCATCATGTACGTCAGCAGTTCGCGGAACAGGGAATTGTACATCGCGTCGACCTGCTGATCGTCGCGCCAGACCTGCATCGCCTTCTCGGCGTCGAGCGCGGTCAACGCATCGAGGACGTCGCGGAGCTGGGTCTGCACCATTTCCGTCATGTGGCGCATGCCGGTCATCAGCGGCTTCGGATAGGGTTCGTTGGCGATCGCGAGCGCGCGCTTGGCGATGTTCTTCGCCAGGTCGCCGATACGTTCGAGATCGGACGCGATCTTGATCACGGTCATGATGTGACGGAGATCGTTCGCCAGCGGCTGGCGGCGCGCGATCATGACGATGACCTGTTCCTGCAGCTCACGCTCGAGCTGATCGACCATAACGTCGTCGGACACGGCCTTTTCGGCGAGTTTCGGATCGCGGCGCTCGAGCGCATCCATGGCCTGCACGAGAAGCTTCTCGGCGTAGCCGCCCATCTGAGCGATGCGGCGATCGAGCAGTCTCAACTCGTCTTCGTACGATTTCACGGTGTGTTCGTTCATGGTCTCAATTTCCTGAAATCAGATTTGGGCTCAACGCCACGCATTATCCGAAGCGGCCGGTGATATAGTCCTGGGTCCGCTTGTCCGACGGGTTTGTGAAAAGCTTCTGGGTGACGCCGAATTCAACAAGCTCGCCGAGATACATAAACGCAGTGCGCTGAGAAACGCGGGCGGCCTGCTGCATGTTGTGAGTGACGATTGCGATCGTGAACTCGTTCTTCAGTTCATCGATCAACTCTTCGACCTTCGCGGTCGAGATCGGGTCGAGCGCCGAGCACGGCTCGTCGAAAAGGATGACCTCGGGACGGATGGCGACGGTGCGTGCAATGCACAGGCGCTGCTGCTGTCCGCCGGAAAGGCTCAGTCCGCTGCTGTGCAGCTTGTCCTTAACTTCCTTCCAGAGGGCGGCCTTCTCGAGAGCGGATTCGACGCGGCCGTCGACTTCCGATTTCGGGAGACGCTCATAAAGACGGATGCCGAACGCGATGTTTTCGTAAATCGTCATCGGGAACGGAGTCGGCTTCTGGAAGACCATGCCGATGCGCGAGCGAAGAAGGTTCAGATCCTTCATGTCGAGGACGTTCTCGCCGTCGAACATCACTTGGCCTTCGGCCCGTTGGTTCGGGTAGAGGTCGTACATGCGGTTCAGGACGCGAAGCAGGGTGGACTTGCCGCAACCGGACGGTCCGATGAATGCAGTGACCTGCCTCTCATAGAGCGGCAACGAGATGTTCTTCAGGGCCAGGGTCGAGCCGTAGAAGAATTTCAAGTTGCTGACCGTGATCTTCTCGGTAAGCCCCGTATCAACGTCTTTTGACATCAAGTTCATTGCTGCGTCCTCGAAGAGCTTAACCAACGTGCGGCGATGCTAAGTGTCAGCACGGCTGCGGTGATGAGTAATGCGCCTGTCCAAGCGAGACGCTGCCAGTCCTCGTAGGGGCTGAGAGCATACTGGAAGATCACGACCGGCAAACTCGCCATCGGAGCATTGAGATTGGTGCTCCAGAACTGGTTGTTCAGCGCGGTGAAGAGCAGTGGCGCCGTTTCGCCGCTGACGCGGGCGACGGCCAGTAGCACACCGGTGATCATACCAGCGCGAGCCGCCTTGTAGGCAACTTTGCGGATGACGAGCGATTGCGGAAGTCCCAACGCCGAGGATGCCTCGCGCAGCTGGTTCGGCACCAGCAGCAGCATGTTTTCGGTGGTGCGGACGACCGTCGGGATGACGAGAACGGCGAGGGCCGCGGCGCCGGCGAAGGCCGAGAAGTGGCCCATCGGACGCACGAGCAGTTCGTAGACGAAGAGGCCGGTGACGATCGACGGAGCGCTCAAGAGAATGTCGTTGATGAAGCGGATCACCGACGAGACTTTGCTGTAGCGGCCGTATTCCGCGAGATACGTACCCGCGAGAATGCCGATGGGCGTGCCGACGATAACGCCGGCGAACGTCATGACGAGACTTCCCGCGATGGCATTGAGCAGGCCGCCGTCGCTGCCGGGCGGCGGGGTCATTTCGGTGAAGACCTTCGGTCCGAGGCCGGTAATGCCCTTGTAGAGCAGCGTCGCCAGAATGACGGCAAGAATGGTGAGGCCAAGGGCCGAGGCCGACCAGCACAGTGCCACCGTAATGGTGCTTCTGAGACGGCGCCGGCGGTATTTCGCGATGTCCAGGGCCATGATTATGCTCCCGCCTTTTTCTCGATGCGCATCAACATGAGGCGGGCGAGTGCCAAGACGATAAACGTGATGAAGAAAAGGATGAGGCCGAGCGCGATCAACGACGATGTGTAGACGTCGCCGACCGCCTCGGTGAATTCGTTGGCGATGGTCGCCGAGATGGTCGTTCCGGGCGCCAGGATGGACCCGGAGATTCGATGGGCGTTACCGATAACGAAGGTGACCGCCATCGTCTCACCGAGGGCGCGGCCAAGGCCGAGCATGACGCCGCCGATGATGCCGACACGGGTGTAAGGAATG
>JAEWCT010000282.1 GCA_023390485.1 Pseudomonadota bacterium | reverse complement strand
GTGTCTTTTTGTTGCTTGTCGACCGGTTCTACGCCGAGGTGCAGGACCGCGGCGGCCGGCGTTGGGACACGTCGAGCCTCATCGCGAGGCTGCAACCGAAGAAGGACGTCTAACGAACTCAGACTTCGGCGCGCTCGCTCTTCGCTGATCGTTCGGTAATCGCGTACTGCAACGGCAATGCAGTGGTGTACTTGATCTGCTCCATTGCAAAGGCAGACGAGACCTTGGCAATATCGATGCGCGAGATGAGCTTCTTGTAGAAGACATCGTAGGCAGCGATGTCAGGGACCGCGACGCGGAGCAGATAGTCGATGTCGCCCGACATACGATAGAATTCGACGACCTCCGGAAACTCGGCGACCGCGGCGTGGAATTTCTCCAGCCATGCCAGCGAATGTTTGTCGGTCTTGATGGACACGAACACCATCACGCCGGCATTCACCTGCTGGGCGTCCAGGATCGCGACGCGGCGCTGGATGACACCGGATTCTTCGAGCTTCTGGACGCGGCGCCAGCATGGCGTCGTCGATAGCCCGACCTCCTTGCCGATATCGGCCACGGGGCGGGTGCAATCCTGCTGCAGAATGCGCAGGATCTTCACATCCATTTCATCCAACATTCGTCCGCCCTCTGATTAAGAAACATGTTTTTGTTCAATCTGCAATTTTGAAATTAATATTTTCTAATTAAGCGGTGTCAACGATGATGTTAGTATTTTTTTTCGTTTTTTGCGACGGATTCCCTTGATCGGGGGCGTTCCTTCACGCACATAAGACATCCTCAACAAATCAGTCTCCGGATCATCAAGATGCCCCCCATCAGGTCCATTTCCGACAGCGTGTGCATCAGCGGCTGGCTGGGCAAAAACGACTTCACCGACGTGAAGGCGCTCGGCTTTCAGAAGGTGGTCAATTTCCGTCCAGACAATGAAGCACAAGATCAGATACCGAGCACCGAGGCGGAGGCCGCCGCCCGCGAGGCCGGTCTGGACTATATGCACATTCCCGTAACACGGAAGAACCTCTTCACCGACGACGTAGTCGGCAGGGCCGCGAAGGAATTTGCATCGGGGGAGCGGACCCTGGCGTATTGCGCCTCCGGTCAGCGCGCGGCGATCGTCTGGGCAGCTGCGACGGCGCGCTCTCATCCGGTTGACGAGGTGCTTTCCTCGGCCGGCGGCTGCGGCTTCGACCTGCGGCTCATCCGCGACGATCTCGAGGCGCAGGCGGTTCGCGCGCAGCAGTCGCCCGGCTGATCGGACGCCGTTCCTGCCGGCGTGAACACCGGTCAGGCCTTCGCGCTCGGCCGCGCTGAAACCTCGCCATGCCAGCGCAAGACGTTGCTGAAACCTGCGGGTTGTCCGAGGCGTGCAGGTTTCATGAAATCGATGGCGACGAGAGCGGTGATGTCGGCAATCGAATAGCTTTCGCCGGCGATAAACGCGCTTTCCGCCAAGCGCGCATCGATCAGCTTCAATTCGTGTGCGACCTTTTCCTTGTTGGCTTCGCCCCACGCCGCAATTTGCGGGACTTCGAGATGCGCCATTTTTGGGTGCAAATGCCGGAAAACGGCGAATACCGCGTTGAAGAGTCCGATCTCGATGCGCCGGTTCCACATCTCGACCTCGGCCTTGCCGACAGCCCCGCTGCCAAACAATGCGGGCTCGGGCGAAACCTCTTCGAAATAGCGGCAGATGGCGACGGTCTCGGAGATCACGCGGCCATCATCGAGAATTAAAATCGGCACGCGAGCCCAGGGATTGAGCTTCGCGAAGTCACCGGTCTTGAGGTCATCGACCATCATATTCAGTTCTTCGCGCGGAACGTCGATGCCTTTCTCGGCGAGGAAGATGTTGACCCGTCGCGGGCTTGGGGCTGCATGCGTTTCGATGATCCGCAATTCTTACCTCCCTATTTGGTTTTATTCTCAGCGCGCCATTTGCCCGGCCGGTCGAATTCGCCCGCCCACAGGCCACGTCGGCCAGACCGCGCGGCGGCCTCCTCTGCATTGTAAGCGCCGTATGCGATCGCCATACCGGCCGCTACCATACCTGCGTTGAGGTCGCGGCCGCCGGCCGTGCAGCGGGCAAGAAGCCGGCCGTAGACATCTCTCTGGGAGACGTCGCACGTAACGGTCTCGCCGCCGATGGCGCGAGCCAGGGCGAGGTAAGCGTCTTCGCCGCACTTCCAGACCTCGTCGCTGCGCCGGCATGTCTGGCGGCCTTCGGGCGCATCTATCCCCTGAAGCCGGACCTCGTTTCCGTTCACCCACAAGCTGTCGCCATCAATCGGGCGGCCGGGCCCGCTTACACTGGGCGGGAACGGATCATACTGGCCTCGAGACAAGCGCCAATGGTCGCGGCCGGCGAAAATGGCCGATGCAGCGACAATTAACATCAACGCGAGCCTTACATACGGCCCCCAGCGTGCTAGGTGGCCGTTTATGCGGCGCGCCGACGCCCTCCGCCGCCTGGGCGGGCTGGGTTGCATTTCGGACCCTCAACCAATCCGCGAGATTTTAAGTCTTGCTTTAACAAATTGACGCCAATTTACCGGCGCGGCCTGGGTTTCGCCAACTCGTGCCATTTCATCTAAAGGACGCAACGCGCGGTATGGACGATAACGCCTACAGCGTCGAGCCGGCAGCTGAACAGCCAGCACGTCCGGCAAGACGAGGTCGTTCTCGGGATGAGCTCCAATCATTCCGGGAGAGGCTAACGCACGGCACCGTTCATAAGCCCGAGTTCGAATACGAACTGCTGACAATGTTCGCGCGCAACGAGACCAGTGCGCCCTTCGCGATGCCGGCGCTTTGCTTTATCTTCTACATCACGTCGATGTTCTGGGCGTCGTTCACCGAGGCGACGACCTGGATCGCCATCGTCTCGATTTCTCGCGTCTACATGCTCGATCAATGCCGGCGGCTGCTTTCCATCCCCCGGACCGAAGTCAACGTCGGACAGTGGCGCCGCCATTTCAGCCGGATCGAACTCGTCAACGGTTTCGCGCTCGCGGCATTCGCGCTCATCGGTATCACGATCCACAATACCGACGGCGCGTCGCCGGCGACGTTTTCATCGCACGTCTTCATATTCGCGACGCTGATGGTCGTGCTCGCGATACGAATGACGTTCGCCTCGACGCTCCCTCGCCTCTTCCTTGCCGGCACCGTGCCGATGACCGTTGCCGTCGCCGGACGTCTCTTCACTCTCGGCGACCCCTTCTATTTTGCACTCGCATCGATGGCGATCGGCATTCACGTCTTCTTCGTCTATCTCGCTCGCGGCTTGCACTCGACCGCGCTAGCGATGGTCGAATTTCGCGCCGAGAAGGACGGCCTGATCTCGGAACTCGAAGAGGCCGGCGCCATTTCGGACGAAGCGCGCCGCCGCGCTGAAGCTGCCAATAAGGCGAAATCGCGCTTTCTCGCGACGATGAGCCATGAACTGCGCACACCGCTCAACGCGATCATGGGTTTTTCCGAAGTCATGGAGAAAGAGCTGCTCGGACCGATCGGCAGCGACATCTATCGCGATTATGCGCGCAGCATTTATCAGAGCGGCGACCACCTGCTCTGCATCATCAATGAAATCCTCGATCTCTCGCGCATCGAAGCCGGCCGCTACGATTTGCACGAGGAGACGATGCGGCTGACGGACATCGCGGAAGATTGCCAGCGCCTCGTCAAGATCAAGGCCGATGCGAAAGCTCTGACCATCGTCGAGGATTTTGCCCCGGACTTGCCCCATGTCTGGGCCGATCCCAGGGCGCTCCGTCAGATCTGCCTCAATCTGCTCTCCAATGCCTTGAAGTTCACACCGAAAGGCGGCCGCATCACGCTGATCGTCGGTCACACTCAGGATGGCGGGCAATTCATGACGGTCGCGGACACGGGGCCGGGAATTCCGAAGGAAGAGATTCCGCGCGTGCTGCAGGCTTTCGGCCAGGGTTCGCTCGCGCATGAAACCGCCGAGGGCGGTACCGGCCTCGGACTTCCGATCGTGCAAAACCTCATCCACTTGCATGGCGGCACGTTCGACCTGCAGTCCGAGCTCAGAAAGGGAACGGAAGTGACCGTCATGCTTCCGCCCCAACGCGTTCTGCACGCGATTGCACCGTTGCAGCCGCTCGGCCAGGAACGTCACCGCGACCCCGCGCCGCGTCCGGCCCGGCAACCGCGCATGCGTCCCGTTTCACCGTTAGTGCCCGAGACTGTGGCCTACAAGGCCGCAGGCGAGGTGCGATAGTCCATTGCTATTCGGGGTCCGATGCTCGGCTTTCTGCTAACGGTCATTCTGGGACTTGGCGCGCTGCTCGCCGCGACGGTGTTTGGTGGGCTGAAACTGGACGCTGTTCCCGACCTGCCTGTTGCGGCAACAGTGATCGCTATCCTCGTCGCACTCTACATGGCGACACTGCTCAATCACCGGGGCGAACGGCGGCTTGCCTTGTGGCCGACGATTGCTGCGTGCTTCTCCGGCGCGGTTCTTGTCGCGGGGGCATTCAACAAGAGCACCTCGTTCTCGTTGACGGATCTTTTCCCCAGCGAAAGAAGCAGCGTGGATGCGGCACCGGCGCGACGCGATACGTCTGCCTCGGTGCGCATCCGCCAGAACGACGACGGCACGTTTCTCGCCAACTCCGAGGTCAACGGACAACCGATGAC
>JAEWCT010000215.1 GCA_023390485.1 Pseudomonadota bacterium | reverse complement strand
GCGTCGATGGCCGGGGATCCAGCGTAAGACTCGTCGAAGACGCAATATCGTGCCTTTGGCACTTCTCACGCTGGATCCCCGAACGGCCTCGCAAGCTCGTCCCTTCGAGGATGACGTTTAAAAAAATAATCGCGCCCGCCTCTCCCCAAGGGGAGAGGCTCAGACAATGGCTGCGCGGGGTGCGCCCCGGCCAAAGATGACATTCGTCTGATAGACTTTGACCGACACGCTCGACGGCGCGGCTCCGAAGTCGGCGATTTGATCCGCGCTCGAATAGATGACGCTTGGCGAGGACGCCCTGAGCGTGCGCTTCACCGTCACGCCATCGAGGATATCAATCTCGTAGCTCTCGCTCTCTTCGCCGAGCGGCACCTCGAGCAATTCCCAGTTATCGCCGCCGCTGCGCGTGCGCCGAACCCAGGAGATTTGAAGATCACCCGATGCACGCACACCTTTGACGCGAGCCGGCGACAACGGACGAAGCCCAAGCGACTGAAATGCGAACGGCTGAGTGACATACGATGCGTCACCGATATCGCGATTGCCAGGGCCATAGCGCCAATTGAGCGCAACCTTCTGTTCGCTTTCTCTCAGCGGCACGGATGTCACCGCCCCATCGAGAAGAACGAACTGCGCGCCAGCGGGCAGCGGATCGGCCATCGCACTTTCGGTTCCGAACTGCCCGCGCAGCAGTCCACTCAGCCGATAGGTTTGAGCATCGACGAGTTCCGCGGTTTGGAACTGGACGATCTCACAATCGCCATTCGGGCTGCGCAGAGCCGCGATGTTCACGCCTCCCAGCATCGCAACGAGATCCGCGGACGCCAGCGTTCCGTTCGTCAATCGGACCCGAAGCGACGCGCTCCGATCGATCCGGCCTTCCGGCCCCGGCGCCAGATCGTCGAGCGTCACGCCGAGCGTCGCCGGAGCCGCCGCGATCGCCTTCAGCTGATAGGCCGTCTCCTGCGGCGACGCGAAGATAGCAACGCTGCCCGGCCACGGCTTCTGCATCGCGGCGACATAGCCGGAACTCGCGTCCGCGGCCGGATTCCACTGCGGAAGATCGAGCAAAGCGACAGCGGGCGCGCCGGCTTGAACCGGTGCGGGCTCGGCAGCGGCGCGCGGCACCACGTCGATTTGATCATAGACGTCGGGATCGATGCTCAAGGCGCGAACTTCGCGAACGCCGTGCTCGGAAACGCCGGTCACCCTCAGCAACCGGGTTAAGTTGCCTGCATCAGCCGCGCCGCCTCGCGAAAGCGAGAGGCATCCGGCCAGCCGTCGAGACCGGGGATGACCTTCATGCGGTCGGGCCGCAAAATGTGCAGCTCGCGGATTTCGCCGTCGAGCGCGACCGCTTCGACGTAGGCGTTGCCCGCGACCAGCAGGAAGCCGTACCAGGCTTCGAGGAAATCGGTGCCGGTGTGATCGAGGCTCGGCCGCCGGATGAGATCGATCAGCGGATGTTCCTCGATCTCGTTCGCGCCCTCATAGAGGAGCAGCGGGATCGAGGCCGCGGCCTCCGCAATCATGCGTACGGAGCGACGCGCGGCGCCTCGCCGAGGCGGAGTGCGAATTGCAACATGTCCCAGGCCCGTTCCGCGCCTCGCCACTTCGCAAGCTCGTCGCACCAGGCGGCGGTGAACTGCGGGCCGCGCAATGCCTCGGCTTCGTCTGCCGAGAATAGTTCCGCGACGGCACCGTTTGGCCACGTCAGGCGCCGCTTCGACGGTTCGAACTCGGGCCGTTCGTGCGCGGGATGGATCGCGAGCAAACCTGACTGCCCTTCGATCATCACGTTGCGGACGTCGCCAAGAGTCTTGCCGACAAGAGCGATTCTTGGTGGCGCGTTGCGACTCGCGTTCCGCGAGCCGGCCGCAACGCGCGGGGATGTCGCTTCGTCCGTTGCGGAAAAAAGGGCGAGCGACCTCACCCACTCCGCGCCTGCGCGGGTCTTTCCCGATCCGCGGCCGCCGAGCAGCAGCCAGACGCGCCATTGTTTAATTGTGCCAGGCTCGTCCAACAGGCCCGCGCCTTGCGGCCGGCTCCCCGGAGGGGAGTCGCAAGGCGCAATCAAAGACGGCGCCAGTTGCTCGTCCCGTGCCCAAAGCTCCCAGTCATGGGCGATGAACTCGAGCTCGTCCGCGCTCAGCTCATTCAGAACTTCGCTGAGGCGACCGCTTTCGATTGAGGCGCTCAAGACGTTCCGCAATTTCGCGGCGTAGGTCTTCCGCATGGGCTAGCGCCTCCTTGCTCTTGGCGTCACCTCCGGTCGACTTCCGCTTCGTCATCACGCGTTGCATCTCAACTGCTTTCTCCAGTGCGTTGACCATCTGCGACAGGGCACGGGAGGCGCGCTCGCGATCCTGCGAGGTCAGCCCCTTTTGCTTTTCGAGCTTCGTCAGCTCGCCATCGATCGTGTTGTAGACGCGCTGGACGAGGGCATTAGGCTTTGCTCGCGTTCGCGTCGCGGGCGTGCTCGCCGTGGCTTTGGGTTTCGCCGCGGAAGCGGCGGACTTCGGAATGGGCTTCGGTTTCGGCGCCGGGCTTTCGGTCTCTGCTTCCGGTTTGCCCGGCTCGGGCGTCTTCGTATCGCTGCGGGCACGCGAAGGAGTTCGCCGCACCGTCGACGCCGCTGCCATGCACACTGCCTTTTTGGAAATTGCGGATTGACGTGCGAGGCGCGGGAATTTTCGGCCAGCCGGCCGTCTCAGCGGCCTCTCACACTTTTCGCGTTATACAAAAAACCTACCGGAGAAGCGTCACGCTGTCAACGGCAAAAACGACGTAAGTCTATGAATTTAAAAGATATTCACGCGACCGCTGGCATAAACTTTCCGATTATAGTCGACTTTCTCAGAGCGAGGATAAGTTTGCTCGCGTAAATATTCGCTGCCCCGGAAAAGCGCGCTGCCGCTATTCGGCGGTTTCGGGAGGGAGTTCGCCGACACGCGGAGTACGGCGCTTGCGCTCGGGCTTCGCGTCTCCTTCCGGTCCGTCGTCAGGAATAATGTATTTCCAATAATTCTCTTCTTTGACGCGACGCTCGCTCATGGCGAAACTTCTGACCGAGATGCCGGCCTGATGCACCGTCTCGGACGAACCTGAGACCAAGGGGTGCCACCACTTCAGGTCCTGCCCCTCGCCGACGAGGCGGTAAGCGCACGTCTTCGGCAGCCAGGAGAGCTCGCGTGCGCGTGCAATATCGATCTCAAGACAATCCGGCATCTTCTTGAACCGGTTGGGATAGTCCTTGCACCGGCAGGTCCGGACGTCGAGCATTCCGCACGCGAGCCGCGTCAAGTAGACCTCGGCCGTATCCTCGTCCTCGAGCTTGACGAGGCAGCACCGCCCGCAGCCGTCGCACAGGGCTTCCCATTCGTCGCGGCTCATCTCTTCGAGGGTTTTCGTGCGCCAGAACGGTGGATCGTTGCCGTCCAACATCAAGTCTTGCTCTTCCATTGTCGGTTCAGTCGCGATAACCACAATTTCGTCGACTTACGCCGTGTAATCGGCAATTCGGTTTAAGCGGCGCGTCCTACTGGAGGCGTCGCGATTGTTGTTGCAAGAAAGACTCTCGCTGTTGAGGGCTTAAGCCCACGTCTCACGCGTGACAAGAGCGACGTCGTTAGGGTGGCCGTTTCTTGAACGACTGGTTTCACAGGCAGGGCGGCCGCGACCGCTTCATTGACTGGCTCAGGCTCGACTCGCAGATCAATTCCGCGCTCGGGGAAGCATGGTCGCGCGTCAAGGACTACTGGAACGCAGGCTCGAGCTACTTCGCTCGCTTTCAGCTCGTCGGCTGGCGCCGCCTGCTCAATGAATTCGCCTCCGAAGGCCTGACGATGCTGTTCGGCGGTCTCGTCGTTCTCTACGGCCTCGCGCTGCCCGCCTTCGAAGAGTTCGATGAGAGCAAATTCCTGACGGGGCGATACGCGGTCAAATTTCTCGACGTTAACGGCAACGAGATCGGCAAGCGCGGCATTCTGCACAACGACGCCGTGCCTCTCGAGGAAATTCCCGACGTCCTGATCAAGGCGACGTTGTCGACGGAAGACCGGCGCTTCTTCGATCACTATGGTGTCGACGTGTTCGGCACGATACGTGCGCTCGTCACCAACGTGCAGGCCAACGAAGTCGTGCAAGGCGGCTCGACGCTGACACAGCAGCTCGCGAAAAACCTGTTCCTGTCGTCTGAGCGCTCGCTGCAGCGAAAGATCAAGGAGCTGTTCCTCTCGTTTCTTCTGGAGAGCCGCTACTCGAAGCGCGAGATCCTGAAGCTTTACTTCGATCGCGCCTACATGGGCGGCGGCACCTTCGGTGTCGAAGCCGCGTCGCAATATTACTTCGGCAAGTCGGTTCGCGACATCACCATGCCGGAAGCGGCCGTGCTCGCCGGTCTCTTCAAAGCCCCGACGAAGTATTCGCCGCTTGTCGATCTGGCGGCATCACGCGCGCGCACCAATCAGGTTCTCGATAACCTCGTCGATGCCGGGTACTACACGGCCGGGCAAGTCCACGCGGCGCGCATGAACCCGGCGAAGATCGTCGAGGCACGCACCTCGACGAGCCCCGACTGGTTTCTCGATTGGGCTTATGAAGAGGTCCAACGCCTCGCCGACGGCAAGAATCAATTCGTGCTGACAGCGCGGACGACGGTCGACCTGACGCTGCAGCGGCAGGCGGAGGAAGCACTCAACGCGGCGCTTCGCAAGGAAGGCCGCGACCTGCACTTCACATCGGGCGCGATCGTCCTCATGGAGACGGACGGCAAAGTCCGCGCGATCGTCGGCGGGCCGGATTACGGCGAAAGCCAATTCAACCGCGCGACCCATGCCAAACGCCAGCCCGGCTCGGCGTTCAAAGTCTACGTTTATGCGACGGCGATGGAGAACGGCTTCACGCCGGAGACGGTCGTGCGCGATGCCTCGCGCTCGTGCGGGAAC
>JAEWCT010000159.1 GCA_023390485.1 Pseudomonadota bacterium | reverse complement strand
TTCTTCGCGCTCTATAAGGTGCTGTTCGTCACCATCGACATGCGCCATGCGCCGTTCTTCGGCTGGATCCACGATCTTTCGGCGCCCGATCCGACGACGGTCTTCAATCTCTTCGGTTTGTTGCCATTCGATGCGCCGACGTTCCTGCATATCGGCGCTTGGCCGCTGATCATGGGCATGACGATGTGGGTTCAGATGCAACTCAACCCGCCGCAGCCGGACCCCATTCAGCAGCAGATCTTCCAGTGGATGCCGGTGATGTTCACGTTCCTGCTGGCGAGCTTCCCAGCAGGTCTCGTGATCTACTGGGCGTGGAGCAACACGCTGTCCATCGCTCAGCAGATGATGATCAACAAGAAGAACGGCGCCGAGATTCATCTGTTCGATAATCTCAAGCGGACGTTTGCCCCGCTCTTACGATTGTTCGGGGCGAGCGGCGGCCCAGGCAAATAAGTTTGCCCGGGGGCGGCTCGCCGCGGGCCGCCCTTAATCGGATCTTCCTTCAGATGACAGACGCTGAGACCTTATCGGCTGACCAGATCGAAAACGGCCGGCGTCTTTTCACGCGTGCCTGGACATTCGCGCGCGGTACGCCCGATCTCGATCACCTGCCTCCCGATGACCGGCCGGAGATTGCGTTTGCTGGCCGTTCTAACGTGGGCAAGTCGAGCCTCATCAACGCGCTCGTCGGCCAGCTGCGGCTCGCACGCGCGTCGAACACGCCGGGGCGAACGCAGGAGCTGAACTTCTTCACCGATCCCGAAGCCGATCTCTTTCTCGTCGATATGCCCGGCTACGGATTTGCGGAAGCGCCGAAGGAAAAGGTCGCAGCCTGGAACAAGGTGATCCGCGCCTATCTCGCCGGCCGGCGAACGCTTCTCAGGGTGTTCCTGCTCATCGATGCGCGGCACGGGCTGAAGCCGCCGGACGATGAAATCCTCAATCTGCTCGACGGCGCGGCCGTCTCCTATCAGGTCGTTCTGACCAAGGCCGACAAGATCAAGCCGACGGAACTCGAGACGGTGAAGGCCCGCACGCTCGCGGCGCTCGCGAAGCGTCCGGCGGCATTTCCGTCCATCATCGCGACGTCGTCGGAAAAGGGTATCGGATTCGAGACGTTGCGCGGGACGATTGCGCAGCTTCTGGAGTCGCACGGTCAGTGACGTCAGTGCAGGAACTTCCGGATTAGGGACGTCGCGGTTCCCATACCGGCTTCGCCGAAAGTCGCGAGCGCGCCGCCAAGGATGGCAGCAACCGTCCATCCGGTAAGCCGTGCGAACGCGCGGGCGATGTTGGCGCGAACCTTTACCTCGACGAGCTGATCGGGAAGCGCCGTTTCCGCGGCAACGCCATCCGCGCCAATCGTTCGCGCTGAGACGATGATCTGCAAGCTCGACCAGCCGCGCGTTTGTGGCGTGATCAGAAAGCGCCAGCTCGCGAAATCGTCGCTCGCGTAGCCGAGGTTGCTTTCGATCCACTGCGTTTCCGGAGATGCGGACTCGATGAAGAAGCCGCCTTCCGGCGCACGCAGGCGAACCGACATCGCCTTGGTGACGGCGATGGAGTGCTGCCAGACCTTGCCGTCGCCATCGAGGCCTTCCGTCAGCGCCTTTACCGAGGCTTTGGCGATCCGGATTTCGGCGCGCGAGGTCTTTCCGACACGCATCGAGCGCGGAATGTTTTCCGCGAGCTGTCCGGCTTCGACGTTTGGGCCCTTCGCGCCTTTGGCTTTGCGGCGCTGCTTGCCTTGCGGGGCCTGCCGCTGCTGCGCCGGAGCACTCATCGCCGGACCCGAGCGGAGCGCTGGATCATGACCGAGATTTGGATTGGGCCTCTGACCGGGCATGCCCAACGGTGCCCCCATGGGCGCACCCATTGGCGTACCGGGGCCCATCGGGGGGCTCGAAGGCACCGGCACGCGCATTCGCATACCGCCGGGGCTACCGGGCATCGGGCCTGGCATGGGTGAGCCAGGAGGAATCGGTGGCGGCTGCACTCTTGAAGGCTGAGGGCGCGGCGGTAGATCAGCAAAAATATCCGGAGGCGGAGCGGGGCTTGCTGCTGGCGGGACTGGGCCTCCCGGATATGGCCGCGGATAGGCAGCAGGCTGCTCCGGCGCTGGGGCGGCGGATGGTCCTTGTGGTCCAATCGGCCGTGCAGGCAGAGGGAGCGAAGGCTCGGGCGCGGATGGTTGGCGCAGGGATGGGTGGGGCGCGGAGGAGCCAGGCGGCGGCGTCGTGTTCGCGACTGATGGGCGGCCAAAACTCGGTCCGCCGAAATTCGTATCACCGAAGCTCGGCTCGGTTCGTTGTTGGGTCTCGCGCTCGCCGCCGATCGGCAGCCTCGGATCGAGCGAGGCGGGCAGCGAAGGCGAGGGAGCTTCGGAAGCAGGCGGCGAATCGGATTCGAACGGAGGTTCGGTGGTGGCGTCGATGCTGAGGGACGGCTGCGGCGGAGCTGGCTCGGCTGCCGGTGCCGACGGAATCTCAGGCAGCGGCGGCGCGGGCTCTTCAGCCGCTGTG
>JAEWCT010000150.1 GCA_023390485.1 Pseudomonadota bacterium | reverse complement strand
ACTCGGCGCCGACGAAATTGAGAAATGGGATCGCACGATCTTCGCCGACGGTCGTGGGTTGCCGCCTGGGAAAGGCTCCGCGAAAGACGGCCGCGTGATCTACGAGCAGAAATGCGCGAGCTGTCACGGTTTGCGCGGAGAAGGCGGCACGGCGGAAGAACTTGTCAGCGAGCCGAAGCCTCCATCGGGCGACTATCCGAGCAAGGCCATCGGATCATACTGGCCGTTCGCGCCGACGGTCTTCGATTTCGTTCGCCGGAGCATGCCGCCTGCAGCCGCCGGATCACTCACCGCCGATGAGACCTACGCGCTGACAGCCTATCTGCTTGGCGCCAACGGCGTCATCGGCGAAGGCGATGAGATGAACGCAAAGACGCTGGCGGCCGTGCGCATGCCGAACCGCGACGGCTTCATCTGGATCGACGTGAAGCCGTGAACTCGATTCCGCGTTGCAAATTTTATGGGCCAGTGTTCACGCCCTCATGCGCCGGCGTTTAGAAGTTGATTTTCGCGCCGAAGATGCCGACCTGGAACGCGTCGAGAGAGGTCCGCCCCACAGGGGCGCCAGCGGTGGCCGTGACGCTGTCCCCGAAAATATCTCCATCCGCATGCTCGTAGACCGCGTAAAGGGACATATCAGCAGCGTCGATATATTGAATGATGCCACCCTGCCAAAAATTGATGGTCGACCTAACCGTCCTACCGGGATTGGAACCGGCATCATCATGACGGTACTCGGCGAATATGTTGGTTTTGCCGAGCGAAATCCACTTCTGTTCGATACCGGGCTGGATGAACCACGTCGAGCTATCTGGCTCTACGAGCTGCTGCTCGGTGGTCGGGTTCCCGGTATCAATGTGTTGCTTACCCCAGCCGCCGAACACGAATAGACCGGTCGGCTTGTGCATGATCGTGGCTGCAGCACCTCCCCAGTCGCATCGGAAATTCGGCAATGATGCCGTCGTCGTACTCGACGATATGCAGGCCGTTCCTCCTGTGACGAACGTGCTCGGCGTACCGTTCAACTGGGTGCCGGGATTATTGCTTTGGCCATAACCGGCACGAGCCAGAACACTGAAATCACCGATATCGTTTTTGTAGATGAGCGCCACATCCCATAGGGTGGCTTCGCCCCAAGCAGCGGTGCCGGAAAAGCCTTCGTAAGTCGGGGTGTCGTAGCGAACCACATTGCGACGACCGTCTTGGCCGGGTGTTGAATTGTTGAAGCCCCGCATGATGTCGGTCCATCTGAGCGGAGTCGAGCCAATGGGAAGTCCGTCGGCTCTTAGTTGAAACTGCGCAAGGTAGATCGCAGGGGCCTCAGCGTCATCTATGTTGCGTGTCAACGTGAAATCGGCGTCGTCGAGAAGGTGGTACGTCGCGGTGCCGTTCATTCCGACAGCAACTTGGCCCCAATGGTCGCTCTTGATAAACCAATAGCTTTTGCGAACCAAAAGCTGATTATCCTGGTTATTCGGATTGCTGCTCGAAGAACTCGGAGAGTTTTGGTTCCATTGACTGGAAGGGTGACCCTGCGTCCCGATCTCGAGCGTGTAACCGGCCGACCAGCCGGACGTGATCTTTGCCTCGCCGACAAACCTGAAGCGCGACTGCTCGACAGAGTTCGTGCCGACATAGACATTACGTTCGGTACCGTCATCCCAGGCGAACACGGCTTCGTTGACCCAGCCCGAAATCGTCAGGCTGACGTTGCGGTTGCCCTTGCGCGCGGTCGTAGCTTCCAGCTCGGCGACACGTTCCTCAAGATCGGCGCAACAATTGCCACCCAGGTCTGCAGCCGCGGCTGGCGACATCACGGCCAGGGCGATCGCGATGCCGCCGAATCCGCTTCCAAACGCACGAGATATCCTCATGAGTGGCACCCCCCGGATGGCCGATCTGCTCACTGATAATATGCGCGCGATGCGTCGAGCAATGACGAACGGACAGCAATTTCAGGATCGAAATTGAGTGTAACGTGAAATCTATTATTCACAGAAACCGAATCGGACGCCTGCAGATTATCTTCGGGACTTTGCAATTTTTTGAATTGCGCCGGAGACATTCAGATGTCCCCATTTAAATGCAATTCGCGCCGTAGCTTTTATCTCGCGAGCATTTCGAGAAAGCATCAATTGGAGCCCTTTCGAACTTCAAAAATTCGTAGGCTGCTCGGCAAGGCTGCGCTTCAGCTTGGGGATCACCGAAACGTCAGCATCAAGCTCGACGGCGGCGAACCCAAAATGGCCGAGCGGCTGTGGGCTGTGATCAAAGAGGCGGCTCTGTGGCGCCGCCCGAAGCGCCGAGTCGATGCCATGAGGCCGGCCATTGCAAGCCTCGGTCCCTGAGCTAGAGGCACAGAGACCACTCAGCCTGGCGGGAAAGGCCGGGACAGGCTCTGTCACAAATGATTATTTTACAGTATTTGCTTGGCCTTCGCCGACCCGGAAAGAACAAGTTCTAGTAAGTATTGAATTATTGTCCGGCGTGCCCTATTTCGGGCCCCCAGCGCACCTTTAAGCGCTTGCTGGAGCCGGCGTCACCGGCATTTCATTTCTGGGAGCGTTCGTTGGACAACGTACTTATCATCGGTGCAGGCGCTGCAGGCTCGGTCGTTGCGAAGAAATGCGCGATGAACCGGGACGTCTTCAAAAAGATCCACCTTGCCTCGCGCCGTCTCGAAAGCTGCAAGAAGGTCCAGGCCGAGTGCAAAACTCCTATCGAGATTTCGCAGCTCGATGCCGACAACGTCGCCGAGACGGTCGCGCTGTTGAACAAGGTCAAGCCTGACCTCGTGATCAACATGGCGCTCCCGTACCAGGATCTCGCGATCATGGACGCGTGCCTCGAGGCCGGCGTCAACTACATGGACACCGCGAACTACGAGCCGCGCGACGAAGCGAAATTCACCTACAAATATCAGTGGCCGTATGGCGATAAGTTCAAGGCCAAGGGGCTGATGGCCGTTCTCGGCTGCGGTTTCGATCCGGGCGTCACGAACATCTTCTGCGCCTACGCGCAGGAGAACCTTTACGACGAGATCCACACGATCGACATCATCGACTGCAACGCCGGCAGCCACGGCAAGGCCTTCGCGACGAACTTCAATCCGGAGATCAATCTCCGCGAGGTGACGCAGCGCGGCAAATACTGGAAAGACGGCGAATGGATCGAGATCGATCCTTTGTCGATTTCAACGATGATCGACTATCCGGAAGTCGGCCCGGTCAAATCCTACCTCATCTATCATGAGGAGGAAGAGAGCCTCGTCGAGAACATCAAAGGCCTGAAGCAGATCCGCTTCTGGATGACGTTCTCAGACAATTACATCAAGCATCTCGAAGTGCTGCAGAACGTCGGCATGACCCGCATCGACCCCGTCATGCACAAGGGCAATCCGGTCGTTCCGATGGAGTTCCTGAAGTCCGTTCTTCCGGAGCCGTCCTCGCTGGCTGAGAACTACACCGGCAAAACGTCGATCGGCGTCGTCCTCAAGGGCGAGAAGAAGGGCAAGAAGAAGCGCTACATGATCTGGAACGTTTGCGACCACGCCGAGACCAACAAAGAGGTCGGCGCGCAGGCGGTTTCCTACACGACCGGCGTCCCGGCCGTCACCGGTGCGATCATGATGTTCAAGGGCATCTGGAAGGGCAAAGGCGTTTTCAACGTCGAGCAGCTGCCGCCGGAGCCGTTCCTCGAAGAGCTCGCCGAACAGGGCCTCCCGTGGCAGGTGAAGGAAATCGAGAAGTCCGACCAGAAAAAGCTCTTCTCGGTCGAAACCTGATGAGCGAAGCCGAAATCCTTTCGATCCGGAACGAGCTGACGGGCCTCGTCGTCTCCGTCGTTTCGGTGAGCTTCGGAATGATTTCGGCGTACATCGCGGGGCTCTGGCTCTTCCTTCGGGAAGCGCCGATCTCGCTCCGTTTGCTCGCCTTCACCTTGCTGACGTGCGGCCTTGCTTTCATGGGCGCACTGACCGCCGGTCTCAACGATCTCCTGATCGGGACGGACCACGCCTGGTCGAAACTTGCGAGCCCCGCGAGCGAGATTTCCGGCTTCGGCAACGCGCGGCCGGATTGGCTTCACGGGTTCACCCTCTATGAGGCATCTGCGCTCCTTGGAACTTTGGCATTTGGGGCCATCTATGTCTCGCTCGCCTATCTGACTTTCATTTACAGATGGCCGGGCTCGACTGCGGGACCTGTGCGCGTCTCGCCTTGAACGCTTTCGCTAACTCGACCGGTGACCCGAATTGTCAGAACATTCAAAACTGAAATTGGCCTCGTTCGGTTGGGCGCAATCGATCGCGACGCCCGCGTACGTTCTCGATGTTGCGGCACTGAAACGCAATCTCGCACGCGCTGCTGAGATCAAGCGCGAGACCGGCGCTAAAATTCTTCTCGCGACGAAAGCGTTCGCGCTTCCTGCCGCCTTTCCCCTGATGCGCGACGTTCTCGACGGGACGACCGCGAGCGGCGAATACGAGGCGCGGCTCGGCCACGACGAGTTCGGCAAGGAAGTGCACGTTTATTCGCCTGCCTATGCGACCGGCGAGGTGGAGCGGCTCACGAAGCTCGCGCAGCACATCTATTTCAACTCGCCCGAGCAGATTGCGAAGAACCTTCCGGTGATCAGGAAGCATCCGGAGGTCAAAATCGGCATCCGGATCAATCCCGGCTATTCCAACGCGACGCTCGGCGGCGCGCTTTACGATCCTTGCGCCCCCTACTCGCGCTTCGGCGCCACGCCTGAGACGCTCGACCGTGTGCCGTGGGATGAAGTCGACATTCTCCACGCACACGCTCTCTGCGAGTCGGGCCACGAGGGATCCGTGGGTCTCATCGAGCATGTCGGGCGCGAGTTCGGCGACTATGTCCGCCGCGTCAAAACCGTCAATTTCGGCGGCGGGCATTTCATCAACAAGCCGGGCTACGATATCGGCAAGCTCATTGCCGCCATCAAGGCGTTCAAAAGTAAGTTTCAAGTCGACGTCGTTCTGGAGCCGGGCGCTGGCCTTGTCGTCAACACGGGCTATCTCGTCGGCAGCGTCCTCGACATTCACCACAACGGCAAGGACATCGCCATACTCGATGCCTCCGCTTCGACGCACATGCCCGACGTTCTGGAAGTGCCCTACACTCCGGAGGTGGTCGGCGCCGCGCCGCCCGGCGAAAAGCCCCACGCCTACATCCTTGGCGGGAAGACCTGCATGACCGGCGACATCATCGGAGAATACTCTTTCGACACGCCGCTCAAGGTTGGCGATCGGGTCATTTTTACCGATATGATGCAATATTCATTCGTCAAGAACAACACGTTCAACGGTGTGCCGCTCCCTGATCTCGCCACTCTCGAGGAGGATGGCACGACGCGGACACTTCGGTCATTTGGCTACGATGATTTCCGCCACCGGCTGGGGTAGAAGCAAGGGGGCGGCTTTCGCATACCGGTTAACACGCCGACGTTCGACGGCCGCCGATAAACATTACGGCGAGAGTCATGAAGTCAGAAAATCCCAAGCCAGTCCTACTTGCCGACTATCGCCCGCCGGAATTTCTGATTGATACCGTCCACCTCGGCATCGCGCTCGCGCCGTCGAAGACGCGCGTGATCTCGAAACTGGCCATACGCCGGAATCCGAATTCAGATGCGAGCGGCAAGGTTCCGCTTCGTCTCGATGGCGAGCTTCTGAAACTCGAAAGCGTCACGCTTGATGGGAAAGAGCTTAAGCCATCATCGTATCGTGTCGATGATACCAGCCTGACGATCCTCGCGCCGCCGAAGGAGCCGTTCACGCTAGAAATCGAGACGGTGGTCAACCCTAAGGGCAACACGGCGCTACAGGGGATCTATCTCTCGCGTGGTGTCTACTGCTCGCAATGCGAGGCGCAAGGCTTCCGGCGCATCACGTATTTTCTCGATCGTCCCGACGTGCTCGCCAAATACACGGTCCGTCTCGAGGCTGATGTCGAGACGGCGCCGGTTCTTCTGGCGAACGGCAACCCGGTCGAACGCGGGACGCTTGCGGGCGGCGAACGTCACTACGCGATCTGGCACGATCCACATCCGAAGCCCTCATATCTCTTCGCGATCGTCGGCGGCAATCTTTCCCCCGTCGCCTCCACCTTCACGACCCAGTCGGGACGCGAAGTCGATCTCCGCATTTATGTCGAACGCGGCAAGGAACCCCGCGCGCATTGGGCTATGGAATCCCTGAAGCGCGCCATGCGTTGGGATGAAGAGCGGTTCGGACGCGAATACGATCTCGATGTCTTCAATATCGTCGCCGTCTCGGACTTCAACATGGGGGCCATGGAGAACAAGGGCCTCAACATCTTCAACGATCGCTTGATCCTCGCTTCGCCGGAAACCGCGACCGACGCGAATTATGAATCGATCGAAAGCGTCGTCGCGCATGAATACTTCCACAACTGGACGGGCAACCGCATCACGTGCCGCGACTGGTTCCAGCTCTGCCTGAAAGAGGGCCTGACCGTTTACCGGGACCAGGAGTTTTCGGCGGATCTGCGCAGCGCGACCGTGCAGCGCATCTCCGACGTGCGGCAGCTCAAAGCGCTGCAGTTTCCGGAAGACCAGGGACCGCTCGCGCATCCGGTGCGACCCGAGAGCTACGTCGAGATCAATAACTTTTATACGCCGACGGTCTACGAGAAGGGCGCCGAAGTCGTCCGGATGATGCGGACGATCCTCGGACCCCGCAAATTCCGCGAGGGCATGGATCTCTATTTCGAGCGCCACGACGGACAGGCCGTGACCATCGAAGATTTCATCGCCTGCTTCGCGGATGTGAGCGGGGAAGATTTTTCCCAGTTCCATCGCTGGTATTCTCAGGCCGGTACGCCGGAACTCGTTTGCGATCTCTCCTACGACCGCCGCAAGAAGTCCGCCGAGCTCACCGTGCATCAGGTGCTGAAGCCGTCGCCCGGGAAGGTGAAGAAGCAGCCGCATTTCATTCCGATCAGCATGGCGCTTCTTGGCGAGAACGGCAAAGAGATGGATCTCGAGGTTTCTGGCGGCATCAAGATCCGGGACGGCGTCATGGCCGTTGCCGAGCGAACGACGAACTTCAAATTCAAAGGCGTCACCTCGCGGCCGGTTCCGTCGCTGCTGCGGCTTCTCGGCGCCGGTCACCATCACGATGCCGCTCTCGGATCAGGATCTTGCGTTCCTGATGCATCACGATAGCGACCTGTTCAATCGCTGGCAGGCGAGCAACGCCTATACGACGCGCAGCATTATCGGCTTGCTCGACTCCAAGCGGCCGAAGTCCGTTGTCGGAGCGAAGTCCGCCAAGCTCGCGGATGCGTTGCGCTACGCTTTGCGGGACAGCGAACTCGACGACGCCTATAAGGCCGAATTGCTGAAGCTGCCCTCGGTTGCGGATATCGCGCGAGAGAAGGCAAGCCGCGTCGATCACGAGGGCATTTACAACGCCCACCGGTTGTTCAGCCGCACCGTCGGGGACAAGCTGGCGGACGATCTCGAAACTCTCTACGCGGACGCCTCGCGGGAAAAGAAATTTTCACCCAGCTCCAAAAGCGCCGGCAGGCGCGCATTGCGCAATGCGGCGCTGACGCTGCTGACGACGCGCGAAACCGGCGACGACTTCAAGCGGGTAGAGGCGCATTATCGCAAAGCCTCGAATATGACCGACGCATGCCACGCGCTGTTCCTGATCGCGGGCCTCGACGCGCCCGGCCGCGAGAACATCCTTCAGGATTTCTTCCAGCGCTGGAAGGACGATCACCTCGTCATCGATATGTGGTTCGCTGCACAGGCTCAGTCGCCACGGCCGAGCGTGCTCGACGAGGTCAAGATGCTTTGCCGGCATCCGCTCTTCAAGATCACGACGCCGAATAAAGTTCGCGCGCTCATCGGAACGTTCGCGTTGGGCAATCCCTTGCAGTTCAATCGCGCCGATGGTGCGGGTTATGACTTCCTTGCCGACAAGGTGCTCGAAATCGATCAGTTCAACCCGCAAGTCGCGGCGCGAATGCTCGGCGCATTCCGCAGCTACCGGGCGCTTGAACCCGGCCGCAAAGGCTTGGCAAAGGCGGCGCTAAAGCGCGTCTCCAGCGCTTCTATTTCGCGCGATTGCCACGAGATCGTCTCGCGGATGCTAGAGGACTGACTGAGCATTTCCGCAACACCCGGCGGCTCTTATGCTCAGGCCGCCGTCATCGGAACAAAATTGATTCCTTCGCGATTTTTTCTCCCTCGACAGGTGAGTCGCAAATCGGCGATTGTCGAATCACGCTCGAGGACATGATCGTCCAACGCTTTTTGGGGGCCGAGCGCTTAGACAAAACTCAGCGAAGGAATTCGAGATGGCTCGGACTTGGTCCGTTCCTCAACGGGAGAGCTTTGCCGGCTTCAATGGCTCGCGGCAACAGTCTGCCGGCGAGGCGGTGAACGGGCCCACCTTCTCGCGGCGCGGACTGATTTTGCTGTTTGCCGGTCTTCTCACAGGGGCTGGCGCGGTTGTTCCGCAGCTCGACCCGGATCAACTTTCGACATTGCTGTTCGTTGTAGGCGCCGGCCTAGCCGCGATGGTGGTCGTGCTCCCGGCGCAGGGTTCCAGGCAGCATGACAAGCGCCCTCTGCGCGATCCGCAAAACTCTTCGCCGCCGTCGACCTTCGACGCGCGCGGCGGGCAAGTTCGCCTGCCGGAACTTTTCGGAGCCGGCGCTGCTGACGCCGCTCTCGATCGGGCGGCCTGGGCGAAACTCACCGCGCACATGAGCCACGAACTCAGGACGCCGCTCAACGCGGTGCTCGGCTTCTCGGAGATCATGACGAAAGAGGTTTTCGGTCCGCTTGGTTCGAACTACGGCCCTTACGCCCGGGACATTCATGCGAGCGGCCGTATCCTGCTCAAAAGCGCCGAGGATGCGCTCGCGATCACGGCACTGCTGACGGCTCCCGAATGCCAGGGCCGTCAGACCAGCCGCCTCACGGCTGTTCTCGATGAAGCATGCGCCTTCGCGGCGCCCGACCTTGCTGCGCGTTCCATCTCACTCGTCAGGGACATTGACGCCGGCTGCGATATTCTCGGCGACCATCAGGCCATGCGGCAGTTGCTGATCAATCTCATCAGCGAGGCCGTCCGTAACGGCGCATCGGATTGCGCGCTTCGGATCGAAACAAAATTTCGGCCGGGCGCGATCGATGTTTCGCTCGTCATTCGCGCCGCCAAGACTGATGCGACGCGCGAGGATGGCTTCGGCATGATCCTGGCGCGCACGCTCTCGGAGCTTTCGGGTGCGGAACTTACGACATCCGCGGCCGACGGCGAGCGCCGATGGACCGTGCGTCTGCTCCCAGCGGCACAGCACGATCTCTTCCTGGCTGCCTGAGGCAGCCGCGCCGCTATTCAGTCCGGCTTGGCGCCGTCCTTTGCAGGCTCGCCTTGCGATCTCAGTACGTTTGGACGGCGCTTCTCGCGCCATGACTGCAAAATTTTCCGTTCCTCGGGGCTGAGGCTTGCGGCCGTTTCCGCCAAGGCGTTGTTGAGAGCCGTCTTATAGACGTTCTCCGTCTCTCGCAGTTGCGCCAGCGCGGCCACAAACTTCGCTTTGTCGAACGGCTCCTCCGTCAACATCGCATTGGCGTCGATCCATGATTTTCTGACGTTGGCTCGCAGGTCCTTCATTGCCGCACGCGCGGCGGCGATCTCGTTTCTGACCGTGTCCTGACGGTTTTCAGGTAGCTGTCTCACGAAGGCCAACAGACCAGGCTCGTTGGCGGACTGGCTTTTCTCGAAATGATGCCAGGCAGCGGCGGCAAACAAGCCGACGAACAAGAGGGTCAGTGCGAGCGACGCGATGAGGGCCGGATAGAGGTATCCCGGGCGACCTGGCGCAAGTTTATTCACTTCGACCGTCACAGTAGATCCTCATCCAGCAAAACATCAGCATCGTCTGACTGCGCAATTCGGGTGCTGCTGGCGTTCACGTTGCCGCCGAGAAGGGCGTCGGCGCTCGAGTTCAGCACATTCAATTGACCTGCAAACACGCCAAGCACCAACGAGGCCGCAAGCGCGGTTGCGGCGAAGCCATGGTGACGCCGCTGCCAGCTCCACGCCGCCGGGCGCCCGGAGGATTCGCGAGCGACGCTCGAACGGTTCGTCACGACGCGCGGCTGGCGTTCCGCCGTCGCCATGATCCGCTGGCTCAAGCCGTCGAGGCGGCTCTGGTCATACTGCGGCGCCTGATCGAGCAGGCGATCGAAAGCCTCGGCGTCCCGCAGCATTCTTTGCGCTTCGCTATTGCCCGCAATCAGGCCCGACAAGGCGAGCCGCAAGGGCGCCGGCCATCGCGTGCGGTCCGCACCATATGCGTCGAGCGCGGCCTCCAGTTTGTCGAGCCCTACGGGGCCTAGACTATTGCGTGACATCGTTCTGCCGTCTCCCGCATTCAGAGTTCGCCATCATTACGCAGCGACTCCCAATCCGATCTCAGTTCTGCCTTCAGCTGCCGCCGTGCCCGGCTGAGGAGCGACTCAACCGCTTCGTCGGACACTCCCATGACCTGCCCGATCTCGATCTGGCTCAGGCCCTCGAAGTGAAAGAGGGTCAGCGCCAACCGTTGCCGGTCCGGCAATTTCTGCATCGCCATCTCGACCCGGCGCTGCGTATCCTGGCTCTCGAGGCCCGCCAGCTGTCGCGCCGGCTCAGGGACCTCGGGCAATTCATCAACGACCTTCACCCGGCTCTGGCCGCGGACGCGATCGAGGCACAGGTTCGAGACCACGCGGCGAAGCCAAGGCCTGATGCCCGCCGGTCCAATTTCCAGCGTTCCGCTTGAACGCCAAAGCCGCAAGAACGCCTCCTGCGCCGCATCCTCGGCCTCCGCGTCATCCCGCAGCATCCGGCGCGCCACGGCGACAATGCCGCCAAGATGGCGCCCCATCAGCAGGCGAAATGCATCGCCGTCGCCGCGGCCGACAGCGGCAACAAGCTCAGCTTCGTCAGTCCGGGTCTCGGCCGCCCGCCGCGGAGCAGCTTGACCGCCGTCGGTCCTCGTCGCCGCCACAAATCCTCTCGACATGCCTGTTTAGCCTGCCTCGCGCCTCAACGCCGCGGATGTGTGCGGCCCTGAGGCCCCGGATCCGTGTCGGTCATCGCAAGAACGTCATAACCTGCCACAATCCGTCGCCGGAGTGCAAAGGCCTATGCAATCAGGCGGTTGAACGCCGCGTGGACCTCGCCAAGTGTCCGCTGCAGCTTCGTTTCCAGGTCCGGAAACGAGGCCGTCCCCCCCGAGCGGACCAGTAACGCCTTAAGGCCTTCCGGGGCTTCCGCCGGCTCAAACCGGCCTTCGAGCGTTAACCGCAGCACCTGGGTCAGGTCGTGCAGGAGTTCGCCCGCTTCCGAGAGAAGCCGATAGTCCGCCTCATTGATGACGCCCTCGGCGGCAGCGGCCGCGAGTGCCACAAGGGTCGTCTGACTGAGAATGCCCGGATGGTCCGGGGCGTGGACGAGTTGGATATGCTGCGTAATAAACTCGAGATCAACGAGCCCGCCCCTCACCTGCTTCAGGTCCCAGATATCGGTCGTCGCTTTTTC
>JAEWCT010000100.1 GCA_023390485.1 Pseudomonadota bacterium | reverse complement strand
ACGGCGGCGGCGTTGTTGTTGACGACCGTCGCATCTTCCGCGCCCGTCAACGCGCAGAGAAGCTCTTTCACATGTTCGTCGCGTTCACCACGCGCCCCGCTCGCCAAATCGAATTCCAGGGCGACCGGATCTCGCATGGTTGCGACGGCGGCTTCGATGGCAGCTTCGGCGAGCACCGCTCGCCCGAGATTGGTATGGAGAACGGTTCCGGTGAGATTGAACACGGGGCGGAGCCCCGAGCGATCGCCGTGGGCCAATCGGGTCAACGCCAGACTTACCACCTGGTCGACCGTCGGGACGTCCTGCATTCCGGACTTCAGGGCGACACGCCTTTCCGCAAGCACGGTGCGGATCGTCTCTGTCGTCGCGAAACGTCCGAAACGCTCCAAGAGCGCCGCTGCGGTCGCGCTCTTCAGAACGGCATCGACGGAGGGCAGATCGCGGAGCGCGGCTCTTGAAATATCCACTTGGACCTCAAGGGAAGGAATTCAACGCCGGTTCCGTCGTCACGGTGTCGTTACGGTTCAGGCGTCGAACCTGGAGGAGTCAGGAATGGTGGCCTCGAGCGCCGCCACGATGGCTTCCACGTCGCGCGGGCCATCGTAGCGCTGTCCATTAACGAACAAGCACGGCGTTCCGTTCACCCCACTGCGCACGCCACCGCGAAAATCTTTCTTGATGTGGTCGGCGTAGCGGCCATCGAAGGCCATGCGAGCGGTCTCGTCATCCAGGCCGACGGCTCTCGCCTCGATCAGCAGGTGCGTGTCATCGAGCGCGGTCTGGTTCTCGAAAAGGATATCGTGCATTTCCCAAAAGCGGTCGATTGTATTGGCCGCTTCCGAGATTTCCGCCGCGTGTTCGGCGTGAGGATGAAGGCGCGTAAGCGGGAAATGCCTGAAGACGAACCGCATGTTCAAGCCGATCGTGTCTTGTACCGCCTTGATGACAGGATAGGTCTCGGCGCAGTACGGACATTCGAAATCGCCGTATTCGAGCAAGGTCATAGGCGCATTGCGCCGGCCTTCGATGTGGTCGGCGTCGGAAACCGGCATCCACAGTTGGCTCATCAGCTGCCTCCGGGATTCATTGGCTTACGAACGACTGGCTGCCGCCAAGCCGCGGTAGCCTATATTCCGTAGACGTCTCTTCGGACAGTAAAGCGCGTTGAGCGCCGCAAGACAACAGAGCATCCTCGCCGACCGGGCAATCGGCAGTCCCGCAGCAATTCCGAGACACCCGTTAATGTTTGGCCATCGATCCGAGGCCCGCGCGTTCGAACTCGCGCGCTATTTGGATGCGAGGCGGCTTTGCCAAAGGCGTTTGCCTTCGGAGAAATGCCACACGAGAAGGCCGGGCAGGCCGGAGATTATTTCGCGGGCGCGTTTCAGCAACGAGAGGGCGAGTGCCACATCCGGACCCAAGCCGAACAGCGCGCCGACAACCACGTAGCCGCCCTCCTGAACGCCGGCCGCCCAGGGAACTATGAAAGCGGCCGTGCGCAGCGCGAAGACGAGACTTTCGAGCGACAGCACGTCACCTGCAGAAAGCGCATGGTTCATGAACCACAGAGCGATCCAGGTTTCTGCTGCACCCGCCAACCAACCCAAAAGATGCAGGAAGGTCGAAGCGCCGACCGCGCCTTTTTCGCGATAGATCGATTGGATGGCGGCATGCACGCTCTCGCTGTCGGATAGGTCATCCCAGGCGCGCGTGAAGCCGAGCTTCGCCGGTAGCGTTTCGAGAAAGAGGATCAATCCATTTTTCTGGGCGATCACGAATCCTGCAACGGCGATGGTCGCAATGCCGAGGCCGGCGGCCGCCCACCAGGCTGCTTGCTCGGCGGGATGATAGATGAAGAGAATGGCAAGCCCCATGAACGTATAGATGAGCTGGCTCATCATTTCCGTCGTCATGTCGCTAATCGTCGTCGCGGCGGCGACGCTGACCTTCAGGCCGTGCTTGCTCAATTCGCGAGCGCCTGCCGCCTCGCCGGCGCCCGGAATGATGGCGAGCAGATTGCCAATGCTATCGCGAACCCAGCGCGCCCAAAGGAACAACAGGCCTCGGCTCTGCGGATGCTGTTCGACGAGCAGCACGCGCCAGCCCCAGGCGCAGAAGAACAACGACAGCAAATAGGCACCAAGGATCGCACTCATGCCGCGCCAACCGGCTGTCGCGATCGCATCCCAAACCCCCGAGATGCCGAAATAGACGACGAGGCAAATCGCGACCGCTATTCCGAGCATCGCGGCAATGAACAGCGCGACGCGCGAATTGGACGGGCTGGCCATCGGCTCTGCGCTCATCCCTTTTCTCCGGCCGGCGCAGCCAGTCGCCGCTCACTCATGGAGGCGGCGTTACGGCCATCTGCGATGAGCTTACGGAAGGCTTCGTAGGTGAAGATGTTCTTCCCCCAACGCACTTTGTTGCCGAAGAGGCCGAAGGCCCAGGCGAAGAAACATACGCATTCGCGCACCGGCACCAGCCAAGGCTGAGCAGGCGTATTCATCCGGAAGCTCTGGCGAACCTGATAGTGAAGGGCGATGCGGAGCAGGATCTCCAGGCCGATGATCGACAATCCGACGATGGACGGCCACGGCAGCAACAAGACGAGGAGCAGCGGCAGCGGCCACGTGATCACGGACATGAAGTGGTCGCCGGGACGGCAGAACCGTTCCATCCGCTGCCACAGGATCTCATGACGAAACAGCTCGCCGAAACTCTTCTCCGCCACGATAGTGTCGCAACAGTAGGAAGAGAGCACCACCTCATAACCCTTCTGAGCGGTGAGGTTGCCGAGTGCAAAGTCGTCCGGAAAAAAGTTGGCGAGATGATCGAAACCGCCGATCGAGTCGAGCGCTTCGCGCCGCCCGCCGCGCATAGCCGATTCGAAATGGATGGCG
>JAEWCT010000273.1 GCA_023390485.1 Pseudomonadota bacterium | reverse complement strand
GACCTGGGAAGCGCGCAGCGTCAACGGCCGCGGGCTCGATGTTCGCTTGCGCCTGCCGCCGGGCTACGAGGCGCTCGAAGTCGCGGCGCGTGACGCCGTTTCCAAGCGGTTCGCGCGCGGCAACATCGCCCTATCGCTCGCGCTCGAACGGCAGCAGGTCAATGGATCCGTCCGGTTGAACGAACTCGTGCTCGCGGACGTCATGAAGGCTGCGGAACGGGTTTCAGCGCTATCCGGGGCGTCGAAGCCGGATGCGGCGCAGTTTCTGATGATCAAGGGCGTTCTCGAGACTGCGGATCAAACGGTCGAGGACAGTGAAGCCCGTGCGGCGCGTGAAAGTGCGGTTCTGCGCAGCCTCGAAGCGACGCTCGACAAACTTGGCGAAGCGCGGCGGGCCGAGGGCACGCGTCTCGCTGAGATCGTGCGCGATCAGCTTGCGCAGATCGAGCGTCTGGCGGGCGAGGTGCGAGCGTCGCCTTCGCGATCACCTGAAGCCATCGCCAGCCGGCTCAAGGATGCCATAGCACGTCTCTTCGAGGCAACGGCGGCCCTCGATCAGGATCGCCTGCATCAGGAAGCCGTGCTGCTGGCGACGCGCGCCGACGTCGAGGAAGAACTGCAGAGGCTTGCCGCGCACGTTGCGGGAGCCCGCGACATCATCGGTGAACCCGGCGCCGTCGGGCGTAAGCTCGATTTTCTGGCGCAGGAATTCAATCGCGAAGCCAATACGCTTTGCTCCAAGGCCAACGCGGTCGATATCACGCGGCTCGGCCTGCAATTGAAGACGGTCATCGACCAGCTTCGCGAACAAGTGCAAAATGTCGAATAGAATGACCAAAAACGCCGCCGACACTTCGAACCACGGTTCAAACAACGAGAGCATCGCCGAGCCGCACATTGCGCGCCGGGGCTTGCTCTATATCGTCTCGTCGCCGTCAGGCGCGGGCAAGACGACGCTGGCGCGGCGCGTGCTCGCCGCCGACAGCAACATCGAGATGTCGGTTTCCGTCACAACGCGGGCGCCGCGTCCAGGTGAAAAGGATGGGGTCGACTATCACTTCGTCGATCATGCCGCTTTCGAGGGTATGAAGCAGCGCGGTGAGCTTCTCGAGTGGGCGCGCGTTTTTGACAACTATTACGGCACGCCGCGTGCTCCGGTCGAAGAGGCCATTCGTGACGGCCGCGACGTTCTCTTCGACATCGACTGGCAGGGGGCGCAGCAGCTGTCCGAGAAGATGCCCGGCGATGTCGTCAGGGTATTCGTTCTGCCGCCATCGGGCGACGTGCTCGAGAACCGGCTGAAATCGCGGGCGCAGGATCCGGCGGACGTCGTTGCGAAGCGCATGGCGGCGGCAGCGTCCGAGATCAGTCATTGGCCGGAATATGATTACGTGCTCGTCAACTCGAACCTCGAACAGAGCACGGCGGCGGCGCTTGCCATTCTTCTCGCCGAGCGGCTGAAGCGCGGCCGCCAGCTCGGGCTCTCGGACTTCGTTCGCAAATTGCAGTCCGCGCTTTAGGCTTTCGCGGGCGCCTCTCCGCCCTCGTCGAGAATTGCGGCGAGGCGGGCGAAATCCGAAACGGAGAGTTCCTCGGCGCGCCGTTCCGGTGAGAGCCCAGCGCGTTGCAGAAGAAGCTCGGGAAACGGCGTCAACTGTTTCAGGCTCGAGCGAAGCATCTTGCGGCGCTGGCCGAAGGCTGCCGCCGTGACGCGGGCAAGCGCTTTGACATCGCAGCGGGGCTCCGGATCTGCGCGCGGGCGAAACTCCACGATGGCTGATGCAACTTTCGGCGGCGGCGTGAAGGCTTCCGGCGGCAGGTTCATGACGATCTTCGCCTCCGTCCGCCATTGAGCGAGGACGGAAAGCCGGCCGTAGGCCTTCGACTTCGGTGCCGCGACGATGCGTTCGGCAACCTCGCGCTGGAACATCAAGACCATCCGGTCGTACCACGGTGGCCAGGGTTCGGTTTCGAGCCAATTCACGAGCAGCAGCGAGGCGATACCATAGGGAAGGTTCGCCGCGACCGTGACCTTCCCCGCGCCCGCCAACATCGTTCGCCAATCGGCATCGAGGGCGTCGTCGGCGTGGACTTCAAGCCTGCCGGGGAACCGCTCCGCGATTTCGGCGAGCGCTGGGAGGCAACGGTCGTCGCGTTCGATGGCAACGACGCGCTTGGCGCCTTCGATCAAGAGTGCGCGCGTCAGGCCGCCGGGTCCGGGGCCGACTTCAACGACCGTCTGATCGCTCAAATCGCCGGCGAGGCGCGCGATCTTCCGCGTCAGATTGAGATCGAGCAGAAAATTCTGTCCGAGCGATTTCTTGGCGCTGAGGCCATAGCGTTCGATGATGTCGCGAAGGGGCGGGAGTCCATCGGGAGCGGTGGAGGCTTTCATGTTGTGCCCGCGCGACGCCGACGCGTGCTCATCTCGTCGGCGAGTTTCAGGGCGGCCTTGAGACTCGCGGCCGATGCAACGCCTTTGCCGGCGATTCCGAACGCCGTCCCGTGATCGGGGGACGTACGGACGAACGGCAGGCCGATCGTGGCGTTGACGCCTTCATCGAAGGCCAGCGTCTTGATCGGGATCAATCCTTGATCGTGATACATGGCGAGCGCCGCATCATACGTCTTGCGCGCCGCTGCGTGAAACATCGTGTCGGCAGCGAGCGGGCCGGTCACGTTAAGACCCTCAGCCTGTAAGGCTTCGATTGCGGGGCGTATGATTTCGGAATCTTCCGAGCCGAGCGCGCCATCTTCGCCGGCATGCGGGTTCAGTCCCGCGACGGCAATTCGCGGGCTTTCGGTGCCGAAATCACGCCGTAGCGACGCCGCCATGATGCGCACGGTCTTGATGATCTTATCGGCCGTCAGCAAGGCGGGCACGTCCTTCAACGGGACGTGGATCGTCAGCGGCACGACGCGGAGTTGCGACGAGGCGAGCAGCATCACCGGGTCGGCAGGTTCGTGGGGCCAAAATTCCGCTGACAGTGCGCCGAGATATTCGGTATGTCCGGGAAATTCGAAGCCCGCGCCATAGAGCACCGATTTCGCGATCGGGTTGGTCACGACGGCGAATGCACGGCCGGCGGCGACGTCCGCCACGGCGGTGCGGATGGCGTTGATCGTGGCGGGCCCATTGTTGACCGACGGCTTGCCCGGCTGTGCAGGCTCGGCGAGGGGAATGGGGAAGACCGGAAGAGACTCCTCGAAGACCTCCGCGCCGGCCGATAGATCCGCCACGGGTACGATGCGTGCCTCATCAACGCCGGCCGCGCGCGCGGTGGCGCGCATCAGGACGACATCCGCATAG
>JAEWCT010000015.1 GCA_023390485.1 Pseudomonadota bacterium | reverse complement strand
GTGCAATGCGCTGCAGTGCCTGACGGCCGCGGTTACGCTCGCTTTCGGCCTCGAAGTAGAGGTAGCCCGTTCCCAAAATGTAGGCGGCGGAGCTGGTCAAAATCGGGAACACGGCGTCCACAAGCAGCCCATGAGAGAAAGCCCAGAGGCTACCCGAGACAAACAGGCAAACGGTTGCGAATCCGACGATGGCGGCAATGCGTGCGCCCCACAGATAGATCATCGTCGCGAGCAGCAGGGTCGAGATCACCGTGACGGCGATTTCCATTCCCTTCGCGTAGTCCGGGCGGACGAGTGGGGCACCATCGATCAACTGTTCCAGTGCTTGCGCATTGATTTCGACGCCGGAAATAACGGGATCGAGCGGGGTTGCGCGCAAATCGAGAAGACCCGGCGCGCTCGTACCGATGATTGCGATGCGGCCATCGAGGCTGACGGGCGGAGCGGCATCTCGGAGCACGTCGGCTGCAGAAATCGAGCGTTTAGGATCGTGCCGCGAGAAGTGAAGCCATAGCTCGCCATCGGCATCGGTTGGGATGATCGCGTCACCGATCCCGACCGTCGTAATGCCCGTGTTTCCTGCGAAGCCCCCCTCCCCAGCGGTGCGCACGCGGATGGTCTTCGCGCCGCTGAGCACACGCAGCGACTCGCCAACGAGCGAAGGATAGTGCTCGCCCCCTATGCCGACAAGCAGCGGGATACGGCGGAGGATTTGGTCGTGGTCCGGGAACCAGTTCAATGCACCGATGCCGGCGGCCTCGCGCGCAAGAACGGGGATATTGCCGGATGCGCCCGGGAAACTGTGAGCGAAAGCAGTGGCATTCTCGCCGATCGTCGCAAACGATGCCTTGGCCTGTGAGGTGAAGCCCGTATTCCTGGAGGTGCCGATGATGCCGAGTACGACGGGGTGGCCGCTTAGCGATTTCGCCATCACATCATCGGGGGATGGGCCTTCAGCATACGTGTCGAGCAGCGGCTTTAACGCGGGGGCGTTGCGCAACGCCTCCGGCAACTGGTCCAACACGCCCGGCGTCTGATCGGGAAACACCATATCGAACGCCACGACGCGAACGCCGGACGCAAAGAGCTTGTCAACGAGCCGAGCGAGGACGTCGCGTCTCCACGGCCAATTCCCGACCACCTTTATCGAAGGTTCGTCGACATCGATGATGCGGACCGGATAGTCCGCGTTCACCGCTCGCGGCATTGTTTGCTGCAAAACGTCGAAGCCGAGCAATCGCAAACGGGCTATAAATTCCGGATCTTTCTCCCGAAGCAGCACGCTTGCTGCCAGGACGCCGGCGATCAGCAGCCAGTAAGTCGCGCGAATGCTCAGCCAGCCATCGCGAGGCACCCAATTTTGCGGCATGTCGACGAAAAAAGCCCGTGGTGGATTTCGGAGGCCATGATACATAAGGCTCAAAATGGGGGAAATACTTTCTTCGGATATTTTGTATGCGGAGCAATTTGAGCCTTCAGCGTGTTTGCCAGTTCGTCGTCGTGCTCGCCGCGATATTGCTATCGTTCAATCGGCAGGGGTTTGCTGACGACAGCGCTCCGGAAATCGGCACGGCCGTAACGATCAAGCGTCAGGTCGTGGCAACGCTCGGCGAGGAAAAGCGAGATTTGCAAGAAGGTGGCCGGGTTCACCGCTCCGAGTATCTGGAGACGGGGAACGAGGCGCAAGCGGAGTTGAAGCTCGACGACCAGACGAAGCTTGCTCTCGGGCCGAACGCCGGCTTGAAGCTCGATGATTTCGTGATCGGAAAATCAGGCGGTGTCACGAGCATTGGGGTCAATTTCATCAAGGGTACGTTTCGTTTCATCACCGGATCAGAAAAGAAAGATGCCTATCGCATCGACACACCTTCAGCGACGATCGGGGTGCGCGGGACGGTGTTCGACGTCTATGTCGACGGTAACGGCGATACCCTGGTGCTTCTCCATGAGGGCGAAGTCGATATCTGCACAAAGACGCATACGTGCCGCCGTCATAACACGGTCGGGCGCATCGTTCGGGCGACGGTCGGAGGTATACTCTCGGCGCCCCTCAAGTTTTCAAAGGACCTCATTCCGGGACTAGGAGTCGGCACTGCATTTCCGTTCGTCGGCAAGACCCTGCGTATCGATCCGATCCGGCGACTGAAAACGGCCGACATTATTGCGGATCCCGCGACGAAAGCGGGACGCTCCATCGCGAAGGGAGCGGGCGATATTGGTCGTTCGCTTCGGAAAGCCATCCCATTTTAGATTGATTGGGCATTCATCTGGGAGACTGCTTTGGGGCAGACACTGCCTCTGGCGCGCCTCCTCACATGTCCTGCCAGGCTCGGAAAGCGGACGGCTCGTAAGGTGGCCTCTCGTGTGCTCTTCCCTGCGCCGAAGGTCCGCTAATCCGATCGCGCACGCGTGAGCGACGCAATCAAGCATCTGCTCAATGGCATGGCACGTTGCCGCGTTGTGCTGGACATGTCGGGGTCAGATGCCGACAATCTGAATTTGACAGCAAGGACCGGAGTGAAGGGACGGGGAGCACCGCTTATTTTGCGGAGCATGACACAATGAGGAAAGCACGCAAAATGATCCCTGTTTCCCACACCCCGGCTGCGAGAACCAAAACAGCTCGATTGGCCGGCACCGACATCGAAAAGATCTATTGGAATGCCGTCAAGGCCCGTGACCGAAATTTCGACGGCACGTTCTTCTATTCCGTCGCAACGACGGGCGTTTATTGCCGGCCGTCGTGCCCGGCGCGCCACGCAAACCGCGAGAATGTCGCGTTTCATGCCTCCTGCAAGGATGCTGAGCGCGCCGGTTTTCGTCCGTGCAAGCGTTGCAATCCGAATGAGCCGTCGCTCCATGAGCGCTATGCCGCCAAGGTCGCGGAAGCCTGCCAATTGATTGCCAAGGCGGAAGAGCCACCAACGCTCGACGACTTGGCTCATGCGGCTGGCCTCAGTCCGTATCACTTCCATCGGGTCTTCAAGACAATCGCTGGCGTTACGCCGAAGGCTTACGCTGTCGCGCATCGCCAGAAGCGCGTACGCGAGAACCTGACGAAGTCCCGTTCGGTGACGGAAGCTATCCATGAGTCGGGTTTCAATTCGAGCGGCCGCTTCTACGCTAATTCTGCTGAGGTGCTCGGCATGACGCCGACCGATTTCCGATCGGGCGGCACGAACGCGGACATGCGTTTTGCTGTCGGCGAATGCACGCTTGGCTCGATCCTCGTCGCCGCCAGTGAAAAAGGTATCGCCGCAATCCTTTTCGGCGCCGATCCCGAAGAACTGGTTCATGAGCTTGAGGACCGGTTCCCCAAAGCCAACCTGATCGGCGGGGACAGCGCCTTTGAGGACGTGATGGCGAAGGTCGTCGGCTTGGTCGAAGCGCCTGAAGCCGGACTTGACCTTCCCCTCGACATGCGCGGAACGGCCTTCCAGCACCGCGTCTGGGAGGCGCTCCGTGAGATTCCGGTCGGAAGCACGGCGACCTATGCCGAGATCGCCGCGAAGATCGGGATGCCGAAGGCCGTTCGGGCGGTGGCCGCCGCCTGCGCCGCCAATAAAATTGCGGTCGCCATCCCTTGCCACCGCGTGATCCGTAATGATGGCTCACTCTCGGGCTATCGCTGGGGCGTCGAACGCAAACGCAAGCTCATCGCGCGTGAGGCCAAATCATGAGCGCCCTCACGATGCGAAAGGCCAAAGAACCTGGCATCGAAGCCGCCAAGGTCGATTGGCCACGCGTCGAGCAGGATCTCGACGCGCATGGCTTCGCGCGAATGCCAGTACTTCTTCCACGTGAAGCCTGCGAAGCCATCGCCGCGCTCTATGACAAGGATGCGGGGTTCCGCAGCCGGATCGTCATGGCACGGCATGGGTTTGGGAAGGGAGAATACAAGTACTTCTCCTATCCCCTGCCGCGGTTGGTTGGAGAGCTACGGGCGGCGCTCTATCCCGATTTCGCGCGCATTGCCAACCGTTGGAACATGGAGATGGGGATCGATATTCAGTATCCCAAAGCTCACACCGACTTTCTGGAGCGGTGCCATGCGGCGGGACAGATTCGACCGACGCCGTTGCTCCTCAAATACGAAGCAGGCGACTACAACTGTCTGCATCAGGA
>JAEWCT010000410.1 GCA_023390485.1 Pseudomonadota bacterium | reverse complement strand
GCGCCACCCTTCGCAACCACCCGATGCCAGCGAACGAGATCGCGTTCGTCGTCGGTCAGCTGCGCCAGCATCGTCGCGGCGAGCGGCGCCGGAATTCCGATCTCGCCTGCAAGGCTCTCTGCCGTCGTCACGCGTCCGAGCGGAATGCGCCTCAGCAGCGTCAGCAGATCGGCTTTGGGTCTTGAGGTCATGAAACGCGCATTAACGCGATTTTGGCGCTTTCGCCTTGAGACGCTTCAGCACGGCTTTCGACACGAACGGCGAGGGATCGCCGCCCATCGACGCGACGGCGCGCACCAAATTCGCGGCGATGTGCCGGACCGAGGGCGAGGCCGCAACGTAGACTGTCTGAATCTCCGGTGCCATTTCGCCATTCATCCCGGCCATCTGCATCTCGTAGTCGAAGTCGGTGCCGTCACGGAGCCCGCGAACGATGATCGACGCAGAATTCGTCCGCGCCGCATCAATCGCGAGGCCCGAAAACGTCACGACCGAAATCTCCGTCCCCGTCGCCTTGGCAATCGGGCCAACTTCTTCCTCGAGCATCGCGACCCGTTCCGCATCGCCGAACATCGGCGCTTTCCCCGGATTGATCCCGATGCCGATCACGAGCTTGTCCAAAAGCCCCGCCGCCCGCCGGATCACGTCGGTATGCCCGAGCGTCACGGGATCGAAAGAACCGGAATAGAAGCCGATGCGCATCATGAGAGCCTTCGCAAATCAGGACGCTCCTGAATAGCGTTGGCCGTGATCATTGCCCAGAGGCATCCCGCAGACTTCGACGGATAGGATGAATATCGCCCACTATGCCAGCTTGCGCTTAAACGGCTACTCCGGGTTCGATTTCAAAAAGTCGATGATCTTTTTGCGGGTCCCGGCATCGGCAATGCCGGTGAACGGTTTCATATTGTTATTCGGGATGAGACCCTCGGGATTGGCAATGAACTTATCGAGCGAGCCTTCATCCCAAGTGACGCTCGACCTCTTGAGCGTCTCCGAAAAGGCAAAACCCTCGGCAGAACCCGCCTTGCGGCCGACGACGCCGTGCAGGCTGGGGCCGAGGCGATTGTCGCCCTTCTTCCACGAGTGGCATGTCCGGCAGTTGTTATTGAACGCTTCCTTGCCGGCTTCGTCCGCCGCAACAGCTGCCTGGGCGAAAACCAGGGGCAATGCCAAAAGCCCAAAACCGAGTAGACGGCGCATATAACCTCCTTGCCCGCACGACTCCTGTCAGCGGGCGTGGTCGTTTTAAATGGCTCTAGGTCGAACGCAAAAAACCCCGGTAGCGTTCCGCTCCGGGGTTCTCGGCAGCAACCGTTTTAAATTGTCGGGAGATTTCGCTCAGTTTGCCTTCGGCGGATCTGCAGGCTGCGCCGCGGTTTTCGCCTTATCGAGAGCTTCGCGAGCTTCTTCCTTGGCTTTTTCAATCGCCGGCCCTGCCGCTTCCTTCGCGGATTCATAGGCTTCCTTCGCCGCCTCCTTGGCCTTTTCGTAGGCCGGGCCCGACTTGTCGCGGATCTCGTCGCTCTTGTCGGCGGCGCGCTGCAGCCAGCCGATCGGCGGATTGGCGCGCTTGTAGGCGGGCGCGGCCGTCAGCGCTTCCTTCGTCGCCGCCGGCATTGTGACGTTGATCTTGTTCCCCGCCGCTTCGATGCCGAGCGACGGCAGGCTGACGGCAACCTTCTTCTCGCCGACGCCGAGCAAGCCGCCGACACCGATGATCACGCCGACGATCTTGTTGTCGCTATCGACGACGAGATCTTCAATATCGCCGATGATCTTGCCATCCTTGTCGTGAACGTTCGCGCCGAGGAGACGGTCCCTGGCGAGATATTCCGTCGGCTTCTGTTCGGCGAAGAATGTGTCGTCGGCAAAGGCCGGCATCGCGCCGGCGATCAGCGCGCCAAACGTCAAAACAACGATCCTGGATGTCATTTTGTATGTCCTTTTCGGGTGACGTGCGGGACCGCTCGGGGGCCCGCGACGCCCGCATCGGGAGCGAATCTACCGCCCGTCCTGCGAGGCTTTGCGTGTACTGCCCGGATATGTCGCCAGCAAGTCGTCCACATGTTCGGATTTCAGCAGCCAACGCCGCCGCAACACACTGTTTTCACAGCTATTTTTTCAATGCCTTGAGCCCGTGGCACGACGCCGCGCGAGTGGCTTTCACAATTCAATTCTGATATAGTACGGATGCTGTTTTTTGCACCGGCGTCCGGCGCATCTCGCCCGCTCTTTTTTCCTAGAAAGATCCCACTTTGACCGACAGAAGCGACGACGACCAACCGGCTGGCCGCGAGCCGAGCGATATCCGTCCAATCTCCCTCTCGGACGAAATGAAACGCTCGTATCTCGACTATGCGATGAGCGTCATCATCAGCCGTGCGCTGCCCGACGTGCGCGACGGCCTGAAGCCCGTGCACCGCCGCATCCTCTTCGCGATGAACGAGCTCGGGCTCGACTGGAACAAGAAGTACGTAAAGTCTGCGCGCATCGTCGGCGAGGTGATGGGCAAATACCATCCGCACGGCAACCTTGCGATCTACGACGCCCTCGTTCGCCTCGCGCAGGACTTCTCCGTGCGCGTTCCCCTCGTCGACGGACAGGGCAACTTCGGCTCGATCGACGGCGACCCGCCAGCAGCCGAACGCTACACCGAATCCCGTCTCGCGAAGATCGCGACCTTCCTTCTCGACGATCTCGATAACGACACGGTCGATTTCCGCGACAACTACGACGGCCAGCTGAAAGAGCCGTCGGTTCTTCCCGCGAAATTCCCGAATCTGCTCGTCAACGGCGCAGGCGGCATCGCCGTCGGCATGGCGCCGAACATCCCACCCCACAACCTGGGCGAAGTCATCGATGCCTGCATCGCCGATCTCGAAAATCCCGAGATCACGATCGACGAGCTGGCGCAGATCATCCAGGGACCGGACTTCCCGACCGCCGGCATCATCCTTGGCCGCGGCGGCATACTCTCGGCCTATCACAAGGGACGCGGCTCGATCATCATGCGCTCCCGCGTGAAGATCGAGAATATCCGCAAGGATCGCGAAGCCCTCGTCGTCACCGAGATCCCCTATCAGGTCAACAAGCGCACGCTCATCGAAAAGATCGCCGATCTCGTGCGTGACAAGCGGATCGAAGGCATCTCCGATCTTTGGGATGAATCGAACCGCGAAGGCATCCGCATCGTCATCGAGCTGAAGCGCGATGCCGTGGCCGACGTCGTCCTGAACAACCTCTATAAGTACTCCGACCTGCAGACGACGTTCGGCGCCAACATGCTGGCAATCAACGGCGGCCGTCCCGAAAGCCTGAACCTGAAGGACTTCATCACCGCGTTTACCCACTTCCGCCAGGAAGTCGTGACCCGCCGCGTGAAGCACCTGCTGAACAAGGCGCGCGATCGCGCCCACGTTCTCGTCGGCTTGGCGATTGCCGTCGCCAACATCGACGAAGTCATCCGGCTTATCCGCTACTCGGCGTCTCCCGCCGAGGCGAAAGAGCAGTTGATGGGACGCGATTGGCCGGCGAAGGACATGACCTCGCTGATCCTGCTCATCGCCGATCCGCGTCATACAGTGGGGCCTGAGGGAACGTACCGCCTTTCGGAAGAGCAGGCGAAGGCCATCCTCGAGTTGCGCCTCGCACGCCTCACCGCTCTCGGCCGCGACGAGATCGCCGATGAATTGAACAAGATCGCAACCGAGATCCGCGACTACCTTGAAATTCTCGCATCGCGCGCCCGTGTCGTCGAAATCGTCAAGGGCGAGCTGAAAGCCATCCGCGACG
>JAEWCT010000403.1 GCA_023390485.1 Pseudomonadota bacterium | reverse complement strand
ACGACCACGAAATACATCGTACGCTCGCGCCAAAAGGCGAAGAAGTAGCGGCGAACTGAAGGAGATCGACTTTGACACGTTCAGTCTGGAAAGGTCCGTTCGTTGACGGCTACCTCCTTAAGAAGGCGGACAAGTCACGCGCGTCGGGGCGCAATGAAGTAATCAAGATCTGGAGCCGTCGCTCCACGATCCTGCCCCAGTTCGTCGGACTGACCTTCGGCGTGCATAATGGCCAGAAGCATATCCCCGTCAGCGTGACGGAAGACATGATCGGCCACAAGTTCGGTGAATTCGCACCGACCCGTATTTTCCACGGGCACGGCGGCGACAAGAAAGCGGTGAAGAAATAATGGGCAAGCCAAGCCACGAGCGGCGCCTCCCTGACACCGAGGCCCAAGCAGTCGTCAAATCGCTGCGCATTTCACCGCAGAAGCTCAACCTCGTCGCGGGCTTGATCCGTGGCAAGAAGGTCGACCAGGCTTTGGCTGTGCTTGAGTTCAGCGAGAAGCGCATCGCCGGCGACGTCCGTAAGTGCGTGATGAGCGCTGTCGCCAACGCCGAGAACAACCACTCGCTCGACGTCAACGATCTGATCGTTGCCGAAGCGTTTGTCGGCAAAAACCTGGTCATGAAGCGCTTCCACGCTCGCGGCCGCGGCCGTGGCGCTTCGATCCTGAAGCCTTTCTCGCAGTTGACCGTCATCGTCCGCCAGGTCGAAGAGGAAAAGGCCGAGAAGAAGAAAGCCGCAAAGAAGCCCGCGAAGAAGTCCGCCGCGGCGGCCAAGGAGGCCAAGTAATATGGGTCAAAAAGTCAATCCCGTCGGCCTCCGTCTCGGTATCAACCGGACTTGGGACAGCCGCTGGTTCGCTGCTCGCGGCGAATACGGCAAGCTGCTGCACGAGGACCGTGCGATCCGCGCTCACATCATGAAGGAGCAGCGCGAAGCCGGCATCTCGAAGGTCGTCATCGAGCGTCCGCACAAGAAGTGCCGCGTCACCGTTATGACGGCCCGCCCCGGCATCCTGATCGGCAAGAAGGGTGAGAAGATCGAGCGCCTCCGCGCTGACCTCGCGAAGCTGACGAGCTCGGAAGTTCATCTGAACATCCTCGAGATCCGCAAGCCCGAGATCGACGCGACGCTGATCGCCGAAGGTATCGCTCAGCAGCTTGAACGCCGCGTCGCGTTCCGCCGTGCGATGAAGCGTGCCGTTCAGTCGGCGCTCCGCCTCGGCGCGGTCGGCATTCGTATCAACGTCGCGGGCCGTCTGGGTGGCGCTGAAATCGCCCGTACCGAGTGGTACCGCGAAGGTCGCGTGCCGCTGCACACGCTGCGCGCCGACATCGACTTCGGTTACGGCGTTGCGCGTACGGCCTACGGCATCATCGGTATCAAGGTTTGGGTCTTCAAGGGCGAGATCATCGAGCACGATCCGATGGCCTCTGACCGCAAGCTCACGGAAATGCAGGAAAGCGGCGCACCGCGCCCGCGTCGCGACGATGACCGTGGCGAGCGCCGTGATCGTCGTCCGGGACGTGGCGGACGTGGCGGTGGTGGACGTGGCCAGGGCGGTGGTGGCGGCGGCGGTAACGCGCCTGCGGCCTCGGATGCCGGCTCGTCGACGCCAGAAGCGTAAGGATTCCAGAGGCAACTCATCATGCTGCAACCGAAACGGACGAAGTTCCGCAAACAATTTAAGGGCCGCATCCACGGCGCCGCCAAGTCGGGCACCACGCTCGCTTACGGCGAAGTGGGTCTTAAGGCCATGGAGCCGGAGCGCCTATCGGCGCGCCAGATCGAAGCTGCTCGTCGTGCCATCGCTCGTCATACGAAGCGTGCCGGCCGCATGTGGCTGCGCATCTTCCCGGACGTGCCGGTGTCGAAGAAGCCGGCCGAGGTCCGCATGGGCTCCGGTAAGGGTTCGCCCGAGCTTTGGGTGGCACGCGTTAAGCCGGGCCGCATCATTTTCGAGCTCGGTGGTCTCAATCAGCAGGTGGCGAAGGAAGCGCTCATTCTCGGAGCCGCCAAACTTCCCATCAAGTGCCGCGTCGTTACGCGGATCGAATAGGCGAGGTGAGGATAGTCATGGCCGACGATTTAAAGGGCATGTCGCTCGATCAGCTCGACGACCAGCTGGCGAAGCTCAAGAAAGAGCAGTTCAACCTGCGCTTTCAGCGAGCCTCGGGCCAACTTGAAAACACGGCGCGCATCCGGATCGTCCGTCGAGACATCGCGCGCATTAAGACCGCAGCCGTTGCCCGGCGCGGTGGCAGCGTCAAAAAAGGCGCGTAAGGGAGAACGAGATTATGCCGAAGCGCGTGCTGCAGGGTGTCGTGGTATCCGACAAGAACGACAAGACGATCGTCGTTCAGGTTGAGCGTCGCTACACCCATCCGCTGCTGAAGAAGACCGTGCGCCGTACGAAGAAGTACCACGCGCACGACGAAAAGAATTCGTTCAAGGTTGGCGACCAGGTCTCGATTGAAGAGACCCGGCCGATTTCCAAGAACAAACGTTGGATTGCAATAGCGTCTTGAGGTTATAAGCCTCGATTCGCGAGATGCGATCGAACGCCGGGAGCCGCCTTTCGAGCCGTCGGAGAGTTGGGAGTTATCCCAAGACCCCGCGAGCCAGATGGGCAAATGTAGAGATGGGCATCGAGAGCACGACTCTTGAGGCCGTGAAAGAAGGAACGCCGCGATGATCCAGATGGAGAGCAATCTCGACGTCGCCGACAACTCGGGCGCGCGCCGCGTTCAGTGCATCAAGGTGCTGGGCGGCTCGAAGCGCAAGTACGCGACGGTGGGTGACACCATCGTTGTCTCCGTCAAGGAGGCGATCCCGAAGGGACGCGTCAAGAAGGGTCAGGTGATGAAGGCCGTCATCGTCCGCGTCGCGAAGGGTATTCGCCGCGCCGATGGCTCGCTGATCCGCTTTGATCGCAACGCCGCTGTGCTGATCAACGCCAACGGCGAACCGGTCGGCACGCGTATTTTCGGACCCGTGACGCGTGAACTTCGCGCCAAGAACCATATGAAGATCGTATCGCTCGCGCCGGAGGTTCTCTGATGTCGGCATTTAAAATCAAGAAGGGCGACAAGGTCGTCGTTCTCGCCGGCCGCGACAAGGGCAAGCGGGGCGAAGTGATCGAAATCCGCCCGAAGGAACACCGCGCGCTCGTCCGCGGCGTCAACATGGTGCGCCGTCATCAGCGCCAGTCGGCGTCGCAGGAAGGCGGCATCATTTCCAAGGAAG
>JAEWCT010000392.1 GCA_023390485.1 Pseudomonadota bacterium | reverse complement strand
GGTTCAGCCTTATACGGTGACCTGAGCAAATTGGGCATGCGGGTGCGAGACGAGACATGAGCGCTGAACGGCAAGCAGGGCGGAGTTTTGCCGTGCCGGTGGCGTTGTTCTTTGCCGCGCTCTTTGTCGTCTATGGGACGCATGTGCCGTTCATGCCGGTCTGGCTGAACTGGCGCGGCCTGACGCCGGGCGAGATCAGCATCGTGATTGCGGCTCCGCTGTTTCTCCGGCTGTTCGTCACTCCGGTCATCGCCATGGCGGCCGATCGCGAAGTGGCGCACCGACGATACCTGATCATTCTCGCGTGGTTGAGCTTGGGCTTCGTGCTGGCGCTCGCGGCTTCTTCATCGTTCGGGTTGATCCTTATCTTCGCGACGCTGCTTATGCTCTGCAACTCGACGATCATGCCGTTGATCGAGACCATCGCGGTGAACGGAATGCGCCATCGCGGGCTCGATTACGGCCGGATGCGTCTTTGGGGGTCTTTGTCTTTCGTCGCGGCAAGTTTCGGCGGCGGCGTCGTCATGAATGCGTTCGGTGGCGGTGCGGGCGTGTGGCTCGTTGCTTTCGGCTGCGCGTTGACGGTCGTAGCGGGGCACATTCTGCCGGCGCAAGACCGGTTCGAAGGGCCGGTGAAGCCGTCGCTGCCGCTCTGGCGGGCGGAGGCGCTTCGCGAATTGCTGAAGCGGCGTGATTTCCGGTTTTTTCTCATCGCGGTCGGTTTTGCGATCGCGGCGCACGCTACGTTTTTCACATTCGGCATTCTGATTTGGGAACGGCAGGGGCTCTCCGCCGCCTGGAGCGGCAGCCTCTGGGCAATTGGCGTCTTTGCTGAGGTGTTGCTGTTCTCGGTTTCTGGACACGTCATGCAACGTATCGGCGCGGCGCGATTGATTGCGCTGGGCGCGGCGGCGTCGATCGTGCGCTGGGTGGCGATGGCGTTCGACCCGCCACTGGCCGTGGTGCTGCCGCTGCAGATCCTGCATGGCCTGACGTACGGGGCGTCGCATATCGGCGCAATCCATTACATCCATGAGACCGTTCCGCGCGAGAAGCAGGGCACCGCGCAGGCGCTTTACGCGACGATGTCGTCAGGTGTTGCCATGGGTTGCTCGACATTGATCGCGGGTTGGGTCTACGCGAGCGAAGGCTCGCTCTCCTATCTCGCGATGGCCGCCATATCGGCGATTTCGCTCGCTGCGGGTCTCTTGCTTGTCAGATCGCAGAAGAGTCCCGTCTTCGCCGAGGCGAATTCTGGCTGAGCGGCCTCAGCCCCAGAGTTCGGGATCGGGCGGATAGACGACGCCATTTTCTACGCGCATCCCGTGTTCGCGATCATGCGCCAGAAGCAGAGGTCCGTCGAGATCGATCCAGTCGGCTTCCGTGGCGAGCATCATGGCGGGTGCGACGGCGAGCGAGGTGGCGACCATGGAGCCGACCATGATTTTCAGGTCGCGCCGCCGGGCTTCACGGACAAGGGCGATGGCACCTGTCAATCCGCCGGCCTTGTCGAGTTTCACGTTCACGGCACCGTAAAGCGCGGCGAGACGAGGAATGTCAGCGGCGGTGTGCACGCTTTCATCGGCGCAGATCGGCACACGACGATCGACGCCGTGCAACGCCTCATCCAGATCTGCGGGAAGCGGCTGCTCGATCAGCTCGATCCCGCATTCGGCTGCAACGGATATGAGATGCCCGATGGTTTCGAGCGTCCAGGCTTCGTTTGCGTCGACGAGCAGCCGGGCATCGGGTCGCGCCGCGCGGACGGCGCGCATGCGTGCATCGTCGCCCGCGCCTCCGAGTTTGAGTTTCAGAAGTGAAAGGTGCGAAGCCTGCACCGCCTTTTCGGCCATCGTCGCCGGCGCGTCGAGGCTGAGGGTGAACGCCGTCGTTTTCGCGATCGGGACTCCAAGTCCAGCAAGCTGGGAAACGCGAACGCCGGTGCGTTTGCTTTCGAGATCCCAGAATGCGCAGTCGAGCGCGTTGAGTGCCGCGCCGGGTTTTAGTTCATTCGCGAGATCGGTGCGGCTCGCTACGTTTCCGGCCACGCGGCGGATGTCATCGAGAACGCCGGAGACCGTTTCGCCATAGCGGGCATACGGCACCGCTTCGCCGCGGCCCTGATGATTGCCATCGGAGACCGTCGCGACGACGACTTCAGCGGCGGTCTTCGCGCCGCGTGAAATGACGAACGTCTCTTTGAGAGGCCAGACTTCGCCTCGAGCTTCGATGGTCGGCGCGGTCATCGGAAATGGCCCGGATTTGCATCATCTTTATCGCCGGCTCGCACGGAGCGGCGCGCCCGCTAGCGAATGCGGCCAGCTGCGTGGGCAAGGAACAGGTACACCCGTCCGGTTTCGGAAACGAGATGCGTTTGCGCGGTGCGGCCCGTCGAATCTCGCGCTTCAGCTTCTTTGATGATGCGTTCGAAGTCTGTCAGGTACCGGAAAATCGACTGCGACAGCTCTTGGTCGGTTTTGACGCGGTTTGAGATCTCGTCGAAGAGCGTGCGCGCCTCGGGGGCGTAGATGCTGCGAACGAGGACGTTTCGCTGTCCGGCGCGGATGCGGCTCCAGATCGCGGCGGCCGTTGCCTGGTCGAGCGAGCGGGCGATCATGCCGACGTCGAGACGAACGGGAGCCTGCGCGGGCGGCGGTTGCGGCGCGGGGGCGGGTGTTTCGTCGTCGTGAGAGGCGCGGGCCAAGAGATCGCCGAGCGACCAGCCCTCCCGCGCTTCCTGCTGAGCTGCGCCTCGGCCGCGGCTTGGCGAGCTTTCCTGCTGAACGAGAGACGACGTCAGTGAACCTGCCAGGCGGGGTGGAGCCGGGTCGGGGCGAATGATTTCGCGGGGTGCGTTCGCGCGCTGGGAAATCTGCGTCAGCTGCTCGATGGCGCGCAGTTGATCCTGGAGCGCACGGCGCATTGA
>JAEWCT010000280.1 GCA_023390485.1 Pseudomonadota bacterium | reverse complement strand
CCCCCCCGAGACGCAGTCGCCGATCTTCTCCGAGATGATGCGAACGGTCGTGATCCAGCCGCGCTGGAACGTGCCGGATTCCATCAAGATCAAAGAGCTGTTGCCGAGTCTCCGGGCCGGAGGTGATCCGCTGCGCCGCCAGGGTCTCGTGATGGAGTACAACGGCCGCAAGACGGATCCCTACGGTGTCGATTGGAACCGCACTGACATTCGCAACTTCAGCGTCTATCAGCCGCCCGGCGGCAGTAACGCACTCGGCGTCGTGAAATTCCTGTTCCCGAATAAGCACGCCGTCTATCTTCACGACACGCCGAGCAAGAGCCTCTTCAATGAAAGCACGCGTGCGTTCAGCCACGGCTGCATGCGCGTGCGCAATCCCGTGAAGCTTGCCGAGCTGCTGCTCAACAAGGACAAGGGCTGGGATCAGTCGGTCGTTCAGGATCTCATTGCCAAGGGTCCTGAGGAAAACGAAATCAACCTCGATCAGCCGATCCCTGTCCACGTCACGTACTTCACCGCATGGGTCGCCGACGACGGCGAAATCCAGACATTCGGCGACGTCTACGGCCATGAGAAGCGGATCAATCTCGCGCTTCAGGGCCGTTGGAACCAGATCGCGAAAGCCGACGAAAAGAAAGTCTCGCCAGAGGATATTCCGGCTGGCGACGGCTGGGGCGGTGACGGCTTCGGCTCTCTGTTCGGCAGCTACGACGAGCGCGATAGCCACGGCAAGAAGAAGTACGACCCGGGCCTGGGCAACTTCTTCAAACAGGTCTTGGGCGGCTTCTAAGCTCCGCATCTGATCTTCTGCAGCCGGCCGAACGTCTTCGGCCGGCTTTTTCTTTATTGCTCGTGCGAGCACCCCGGCCTTTTTATCGCCCTTTCCCGCCGTTTAATGTCCTGACAGGGAAGTTACCGCCTCTTAACGGTTCGGGATTAACCGTTAATGGCCGAGCATTTTGGCCCCAGTCGGGCTCGGGGATTTTGTAGGGACGGGGGAAATTTCGTGGCCTTTAGCCGATCAGGCCTAGTTCTAGGCGCGCTGACGCTTGCTGTATCCGTGTTCCTGCACGCCGACAACATGACGGCGGCCGGCCAACCCGAAGAGCGCACGATCTCGTTCTATCACATCCACACGCAAGAGCGTCTGACCGTCACCTACAAGCGGAATGGTCAGTACATTCCCGAAGCGCTGAAGCAGATCAACTGGATCATGCGCGATTGGCGCAAGAACGAAGTCAAGGAAATCGCCCCCGCGACCATCGATATCGCGTGGGAAATGCACGAGGAACTCGGCTCCAAAGAGCCCATCAACATCATCTGCGGTTATCGCTCTGCAGCCACCAACGAAATGCTGCGCGAGACTCGCGGCGGTCAGGCGAAGCAGAGCCAGCACATCACCGGCAAGGCGATCGACATCACCTTCCCGGACATTCCGCTGAAAAAGATGCGCTATTCCGCGTTGATCCGCGAACGCGGCGGCGTTGGCTACTATCCGACGTCCGGAGTCCCGTTCGTTCATATCGATACCGCAAACGTCCGCATGTGGCCGCGCATGCCGCGCCAGGAACTCGCGCTGCTCTTTCCGAATGGCCGCTCCAAATACGTGCCCGACGACGGCCGTCCGATCACCCCGGCCGATGTAACGACCGCCCAAAGCAAGTTCCGCGAGCTTGCGACGCAGGTTGCCGAATTCTTCCACGATCGTCGGACGCCCGGAACTTCGCGAACGATGGTCGCCTCACTGGAAGTCAGCCCGCCGAAGAAGAGCCTCAACGTCGTCGCGACTCTTGGGAATGCCACCCGACCGGCAGTCGCGTCGGCCGAGGGCTCGTTGCGCAGAAACGTCAGCCTGACAACGGAACCGGATCCGGCTCTGACGGCGCCGCGCCCATTTGCACCTGCACAAGTTGCTTCGCTTGCACCCGATGTTCAGCCGACGCCTCAGCTCAAGTCTGCACCGAAGCTCGTCGACCGCTCCTCGCGCTTCACCCTTCCCTCGCAAGCGGATCGCGGCAAGCTCGACGCCTTGGTGACGGCGGCAGCAACGATGCCCATACCCGAACTGGTCCAGGGACCGCGTCCCGCCGTTCGCCCGCAGAAAGCCTTGGCGGCCGTCGCCCTGGCTGAGACCAAGCAGTCGCCGGATGGCGCTCCCACGGCGCGCGTCGCAAGCCTCGATCCCGCCGCCGGCACCGATATGCACCCGGCAAGCCTCGGCAACGGTTGGGCGCAGTCGCCTCAGTTCGACGAAGATCATCCCGACGAGCTCGACTATCGCCCGTTTCCGCTGGCGCCGCTTCTGAGCGACAAACCGGCCTCGCGCGACCAGCCGCTTGCCGAAATGCAGGCGCCCGACGTAGCGGCGACTCTCGAGGTTCTCGACGATGTCGGCGGTATCGTGCCGATGAAGTTCAGAACCGGACGGCAATTGGCAGAGTCAGCCACATCCGATCAGTTCAGCGGCAAGGCCGTCCACGCCGAAGCGCTGATGGAAATAGAGCGGAGCCGGATGCCGGGGGGGATCGAGAGCCGAGCCGTGCAAACTAGCGCGCGCTGACCCCTAGAGCAATTCCAGCAAAAGTGTGCAACGGTTTTGCGTCCGGAATTGCGTCAAAACAAAAGGCTAGAGCGTTTTCGCGATTCAAAGAAAAGCGGAAACGCTCTAGACCGACACCGCCAAGGCACCTCGCTTCAACGAGGCCTCCCCCGCTTCATAAACAAGTTTGGCGAGCGCCTGAAAATCGTCGAGGCGCGGGCTTGACCGGCGCCATGCCAGCCCGATGGATCGCGACGGTTCCGGATCGACAAAGCGGATGATCTTGATCTCGCGGCTCCGCCCTTCAACGCCTAGGCAAATTTCCGGAAGCAGCGTGATCCCAAATCCGGCCGAGACCATCTCGACAATGGTCGATAGGCTCGACGCGCCGAAAGTATTCACGTCGTCGACCTGCTGCAGGCTGCAGTACGTCAGCGCCTGATCGCGCAGGCAGTGTCCCTCTTCGAGGAGCAAGAGGCGATCGTGCTCGACCATCTCCTTCGTGGCCCGAACGCGCCCCGAAAGCTTCCTCGACTTCGGCAGGGCGAGCAAGAACCTGTCTTCGAAAACGGGCAATGTCTCGAGGTCGGGGTTCTTGATCGGCAGCGCGAGGAGCAGAACATCGAGCTTCCCCTCGATAAGCTCCTCCGTCAGAGGCTGAGTCTGAGTTTCGCGCACATGCAGCTCGAGGTCCGGATAGTTCGCTTTGAGCAGCGGCAAGAGCGGCGGCAGCAGATAGGGCGCGACCGAGGGAATGACGCCCAGGCGAAGCGTACCGGAGAGCACGCCGCCCGCGTGTTGCGCATAATCGACGAGATTGCGCACATCGTTGAGCAAACGCTGGGCTCTGCTGGCGATTTCCTCGCCCTTCGGCGTCAGCTTGATGCCGTTGCGCGTGCGCTCGACGAGCGCAATGCCGAGCGACGCCTCAAGGTCTTGTATCTGCATCGACAACGCCGGCTGGGTCACCGCGCAGGCATCGGCCGCGCGTCCGAAATGCTGCTCGCGGGCGAGAGCATCGAAATACCGGAGCTGCTTCAGTGTGACGTGCGCCATCAGCTAGACTAATGTATCAGACAAGAAATCACGATTTGTCCTTATCACAGTCAAACGCTACCGTGAACGAACTGGCGCACGGAGAGCTAATCACTTTTCCGCGCGCAGATAGACGGCAACCGAAAGGGTGCCATCGCCAGCACCGTCCGCTCCCAGCGCCGAATGGGGACGGGCGGTGTTGCCTCGCGTTCTAGAAGGCGTCGATTTTGGCCGGCGCGCCCAGCGGATGGCGCTTGAGCTTACTCGGCGGCGAGCATCTTATCGACGACCGACGTGTCCGGCGGCGTGTCGAGCATGCCGAGCGCGTGCATGTAGACTTCCAGGATGCTTTCCTCTTCCTGCCGCTCCTCGTTCGACTTCTTGCGAAGCCGCACGATCTGGCGCAGCGCCTTGACGTCGAAACCGACAGCCTTCGCCTCGGTGTACTTGTCGCGAATATCGCTCGCGAGCTGCTTCTTTTCCTCTTCCAAGCGTTCGATTTGCTCGACGAACTGGCGCAACTGGTTCTGCGCCGAGGCTTGAAGCGTGCTCATGAAGGCTCCTACTGATCTCAAGTGCCGATCGACGCTACCGGCCGATCATCGCCTCAGCAAGGCGAGGAGCGTGGCAATCCAAAGGGATAAATCGAGCTCAGGTCTTGACGTTGTATATGTCGCGGAACGGTTTTTGAGTCGGTCCTATTT
>JAEWCT010000225.1 GCA_023390485.1 Pseudomonadota bacterium | reverse complement strand
ACGCGGAGCCTCCGGCGCGACGGGCATCCTCTCCCGTTCCGGGAGAGGAAGGCGTTCGTACGTTTGTCGCGGCTCTGCGCTGCGCTTCGGCCGGGACGACAAGAAGGGCTTAGCGGGCGATTGTGCCGACGGCGGACTGGAGCACATTCCAGACGCTCCGCGGCATGTGCCAGGCGTCCGGTTCGTCGTCTTCGAGGCGGCCCTCCAGCCAGTTCAGCCGGTCTGTCGCGGCACGGTCGGCGCGGCTGAGTTCATGCACGCCAAGCTCGTCAGGATGATCAAACAGGATCGCGAGGCGCCGCTTGATCTGATCGGCCCCGAGCCAGGTCCGGACGTACCAGACGCCGTTACCTGCGGGAGCATATTCGGTTGCGATGTAGGGGAGCGAGAATGTCACCGTCCAGGTGTCCTGGTCGGCGGATTTCGGTGCGTGATGGAGCAGGAAGGTTTTCATGGGGAGCATTCCGGTGCGGGGGGCTGGCGGAAACGCAGGAACGCAACTGGATTACTGGCAGAGAAAAGTGCAGGGCAGTCAAATAAGGGAGCCGGGGATCATGACCTGCGAGGGGGCATGGGGCACGATCCCCGGGCTTCCAGCATCGGTCCTTGGACGGGACGAGCCCCGCTTGGGAACGGCGAGGGGGGAGAAGGCCCGCCCCGCCCAAAGACCGGAATTCCTTCGTTCGCGTGTCGATCAACCGGCCTTGGCGAACGGCAGCTCGGGCTCCATCGGCTCGGCGGCGGCGATCGCCGGCAGCGGAAACGCGATGATGTTGCCATCCGGTGCGAGGTCGAGGCCGGGACGGCGCTGACGGAACCAGCGAAGCGAGGTGTTCGTCATCACCGCCTCACGCTTCGTTGCCTGGATCAGAAGACCATCCTCCTCAGCGAGAAGCTCGCGGAGCTCGGTCTCGAGCTCGAACTCTTCGCGATCGGACGTTACGTACCAAGTGTTCGAGAGCGGGCGCGCCCACTTGTCGCCAAGGCCCATGATCACCTGCGCAAGGACGTGCTGATTGCGGTTCGGTTGGGCGAGATCGTAAGAGATGAGGTAGGTGCGCATGGGGGCTCTCCTGGTGCTGTGGGGAGGGTCTAACACGCTACTCTGACCCGGGGAGGCGCCTCTTTTAGGGCGCCCGTGAACATAGACAGAACATGCCACGACTCACGGGCTTTGTCCAGCGTTTGTTCCAAAAATGTTCTTGCGAAGTGCTTAACATCGTTGTTAGTACAATATGCTGATTTTGGCGGAAAATCGGGCGGATTTTCTACTGGAAACCAGGTCTGGGCGGTTTCGTGGTGGTGGTACCGAGCCGAGCTGTTCTCAGTGCGCACGGCGCGTTCTCAAAGCTGAGGGAAGGAAGCTCTGTTGGTCGGGATGCGGACAGGCGAATTCGTCGTTCGGGGCGAAGTCGAAACGAGCTTCGCGGCCGGGAATGGGAACGAGGCGATAGGGTTCGTGCCGCAGGCGATTTTTTGAAAACTGGGCGCCGGTTGGCAAAATCTCTCAAGACAGCGAGGGCCAAGTCGCATATTCGGCTAGCTCGTCGAGATAGGCTCTTACAAAACGTGGATGCGCGATGACGGATATACGGGCTGGCTCGCCGGGGTCATATGTCGTAAGCGGCTTTTTCACGCCCAACTACCGGCCTCTCGCCGAGTCATTTTCGGCAAATCTTTCAGCTTACGATGTTCCACATCACCTCTATTCGATCGAATCGAAAGACTGGCACGGCGCCACTCTGGTCAAGCCGGCTTGCGTCGCGTGGGCCCGCCGCGACTACCCCGATGCCACCATCATAAGCATGGACGTCGATTGCCGGGTTCGGGGTCCGATCGCAGCTGCAGCAGCCATCACCGCGGATGTCGGGATCACTTTCAAAGGGCGCGTCAGGGAACGGCGCCCGCTTCTCTATCCCTCTACGCGGGTAACCGTTTGGCGCTCGACAGACAACGCAGCGAAACTGCTCAGTAAATGGGATGCGCTCTGCAAAACCAGCAAAGTCCGCAATGACGAAATCCTTTTGATGCAAGCAATCTTGGATACGCATGGCATCGCGATCGAAAAGCTGTTCTGGATTTATTGCGGTGACGAGGCTTCGGATGCCGGGAAGGATGCCGTCATTGTCCATGAAAGCGCGCACGCCAAGGTGCTGCCGAAGCAACGGTTGAAAAAGGCGTTTCGCGCGATGCGTCATCGCATTTTCGCGCAGATTACGGGAAAGGCCTACCAAGACTGGAAATATGGCCCGAGTCCGTGACGTCAATCTCTTCCCCGCCTTGCACGTTGTCCTGCGCTAGCGCAGACATGTCTTCGGCCGGTCATGCGCCGGCGTTAGGACCATCCCCGTAAGGTCAAGCGGGAGGTCAGCTTATGGACGATAATGTCTCGGAACTTGATCAGCTGCAGACCGCGTATAAGGCTGCTGTCGAGGAATGGATCGCGGCGATTAAGCGCGAGGAGGCGCTGGCGTCCGTCAACCATACGGTCGCGGAAGTCGATAAGTGGGAAGGCGCCCACTTCGCCGAAGACGAGGTCCGCAGCAAGGTGAAGGCCGCGAAGAAAGACTACGAGGACGCACTGCGGCGGAAGCTCTTCGATTTTTGATTGGATTTATTTTTGATGGGGTTTGGGTGCGACGCACCCCTACTTCTCGGAAAACAAGCTTAGCTGGCCCGGATGCGGGGCCGTCGGTATGCGCCGATGCGGTCCCGGATCAAAGCGCGGTTCGAGCCCCGGGAAGCGGCTCTGAAACTCTTCGAGTGCCCGCTTGCGGCTACCGGGAAAACGCGCCTCTTCCCAAATTTCGTAGAGCCGCCGCGGATCGCAAGCATAGCGGCGCTGGAGGTCCACGGGGCGAATCCGAAGCCAGCGCGCGATCCAGATGTCGACGGCGTCGTCCTCGGTCAGGGGACGGCGTGCGACGTTCGGTGGGGGCTCGTTAAGGAACGCAATGGCCATGAAAATGCTACGCTTTTAAAACTCGGACATGCGACCTGCTTGACGCCGGACGCGATCCGCGATTGATCGCACGGGAAAATTAGAAACCCAAGATAGCAATCTGATGGCCGCGCCGAACCTTCTCCCTTGGGGAGAAGGTGGCCGAAGGCCGGATGAGGGACCGTTACCTGACTTGAAGTCCCTCACCTGCCCATCTGCGCCGAAGGCCGAGCCTTCGTCTTGACGGGCATCCTCTCCCGTTCCGGGAGAGGGAAAGAAAACGCGATGCCGAAAGGACCGAATTGATCCTATTCCCTGCAATCGACCTTAAGGACGGCCAGTGCGTCCGGCTGAAGCTCGGCGAGATGGACGCCGCGACCGTATTCAACGACGATCCGGCGGCGCAGGCGGCCAGTTTCGAGAGCCAGGGCTTCAAGTACCTGCATATCGTCGATCTGAATGGCGCGTTCGCTGGAAAGCCCGTCAACGGCGCGGCGGTCGAAGCGATTCTGAAAGCGATCCGCATTCCGGCGCAGCTCGGCGGTGGCATCCGCGATCTGGCGACGATCGAAACTTGGCTTCAGAAGGGCATCCGCCGGGTTATTCTCGGCACCGTTGCGGTTCGCGATCCGGCGCTCGTTCGGGAGGCCGCGAAGCGCTTTCCGGGTCAGGTCGCCGTCGGTATTGACGCCAAGGGCGGCAAAGTCGCCGTCGAGGGCTGGGCGGAGACTTCGGAGCTGACTGCGGCCGATCTCGCGCAGCGGTTCGAGGATGCGGGCGTTGCCGCGATCATCTATACCGACATCGAGCGCGACGGCGTCCTGAAGGGACTCAATCTGCCGGCGACGGCGGCGCTCGCCAAGGCGACGCGGATTCCGGTGATCGCATCCGGCGGCCTCGCCTCGATCGCCGACGTCAGAGAGCTCATAAAACCCGAGTATCGCCTGCTCGAAGGCGCGATCACGGGACGTGCACTGTATGATGGCCGTCTCGATCCTAAAGAGGCGCTCGAACTTCTGGAGACGGCATGAAGATAGGTGACAAAGTCCGCGTTATGAGAGTGCCTGCTGACCTGCCGAAGGACAACAAGCAGCTCACAACGCTTTTCCGCGGCTGCGTCGGCAAGACGTTTCCGGTCGTCAAGTTCGACGACGGCCTGGTGGAGCTGCACGTCGGCGAGGCGTTCGGAAAGCCCGCCGAATATCACCAGATCTGGCTCGAGCCGAGCCACGTTTCGCTGGTCGAAGGCTGAGATCCTTGAATTTGATGGACCAATCCCCGCTCGCCGGAGCCGAGCTGCCGCCCGAGATTGCGCGGCGGCGCACGTTCGCGATCATTTCGCATCCTGACGCCGGTAAGACGACGCTGACGGAAAAGCTTCTTCTGTTCGGGGGAGCGATCCAGATGGCCGGCGCGGTCAAGGCGCGCGGCGAGCGCCGACGCACGCGCTCCGACTGGATGCAGATCGAGCAGCAGCGCGGCATCTCGGTGACGTCGTCGGTGATGACGTTCGAGCGGAACGGCATCGTCTACAATCTGCTCGATACGCCGGGCCACTCCGACTTCAGCGAAGACACGTACCGGACGCTGTCGGCCGTCGACGCCGCCGTCATGGTGATGGACGCTGCCAAGGGCATCGAAAGCCAGACGCGGAAGCTGTTCGAAGTTTGCCGCCTGCGCGACATTCCGATCATCACGTTCATCAATAAGATCGACCGCGAAGCCGAAGATCCGCTGACGCTGCTCGATCAGATCGCGTCCGACTTGGCGCTCGATCTCGTGCCCATGGGCTGGCCGGTCGGCATGGGTTCGGATTTCCGTGGTGTGCTCGATCTCGTCGGCAACAAGATCCTGCTGCCGGAGAGCACGGAACGCGGCGCACAGTACGGGCATGCACAGCCGCTCGACACATTCGAGGGATTGCGCCGGATCGAAGGTATCGACGAGCGCATCGCGGAACGGACCATCGAGGGCGTGGAGCTGGCGCAAGGCGTGCTGCCGCAGTTCGATCTTGGGGCGTTCCGTGAGGGTCATCTGTCGCCCGTCTTTTTTGGCAGTGCGCTGAAGAATTTCGGTGTCGAACAGTTGCTCGATGCGCTGGGGCAATGGGCGCCGGGGCCGCTGCCGCGGTTGGCGACGCAGCGAACGGTTGAGCCGGGCGAAGATCAGGTGACGGGCTTCGTCTTCAAGGTACAGGCGAACATGGACCCGAACCATCGGGATCGCATGGCGTTCGTCAGGCTTTGCTCTGGGCGTTTCAAGCGCGGGATGAAGCTCATCCACGTGCGCGAAAACAAGGCGATGACAGTGTCGTCGCCGACGTTCTTCTTCGGACAAGGCCGCGAGACGGCGGACGAAGCGTGGGCTGGCGACATCATTGGCGTGCCGAACCACGGAACGCTTCGCGTCGGCGATACGCTGTCGGAGAAGGAGGCCCTGAAGTTCACGGGCATCCCGAACTTCGCGCCGGAGCTTTTGCGCCGGGTCGTCATTCAGGATGCGATGAAGGCGAAGCAGCTCAATCGCGCGCTCGACGATTTGGCGGAAGAAGGCATCGTGCAGGTGTTCACGCCGATTGCCGGCGGCAGGCAGATTCTGGGCGTCGTCGGGCAGCTGCAATTCGAGGTGCTGCAGTCGCGCGTGGCGGCCGAATACGGGGTGCCGGTGACGCTCGAACAGCCGCCTTACGAACTGGCGCGCTGGATTTCGGCGGACGATCCGCAGAAGCTTCAGAAGTTCGTCGATTCACACCGGGGCGAGATCGCGACGGATCGCGACGGGGCGCTTGTGTTCCTCGCCGAAAGTCCGTGGATGCTGAAGTACAAGAGCGAGAAGTTTCCCGACGTGAAATTCGCCGCGCTCAGGGAACGCGGCGTCTAAGCATCCCGAAGTCATCTCCGTTCGGCGGGATGACGTAGAGGAAGATCATGGGCAATCATGGTTCCTTCTCCCATCGGGAGAAGGTGCCCCGAAGGGGCGGATGAGGGGACTTCGCAGTTCGACGGTTATCCATCTTTTCGCGTCAAAGTCCCTCACCTGTCCTTCGGACATCCTCTCCCGGTCCGGGAGAGGAAAGGCAGCGAGGATCTCGAAGTCATCTTCCGTTCGGCGGGGTAGCTTGTCTCTCATCCCGTTACCCCGACGCAGGTCGAGTTCCCGTCAACTCGAACATCCGGGCTGCTGCTGTTTGTCTGGATCCCGGCCTTCGCCGGGATGACGATTTAGGGGAGACCGGGGTGCGGCCTTCAGGCACCCCATCTTAGATCACATGGAGATATTCGGCTCGCGGCGCTTCGGATCGGCGAAGCGGGTTTCGACGGTCGACAGCCAGTCGGTCAGGGCTTTTTCCAGGGCATCGGTCTGCGCCGTTGCCTTGCTGTGCTGAATCTCGGTCACCGTACCTTCGGTGTCGAGCGAACCCCTGATCGCGTCGTGCTGATCGATGAAGTTCGTCAGAGCGTCGGTTTGGTCGCCGATGATGCCATGGGCCTCCAGCTGGGCCCGGGCCTGGGCAATGCGATCCTGCACCGCGTCGAGCCGGGCGCGAAGGTTCTTGGGGGCGAAGTCGTCGACCATTAATGTCAGTTCCTTGAAAGCTTGCGCACAACTGCGCGTGACCGATTAACTGCCGAGACCACTCTGAAGTTCCGTCCCGTTCGGTTAAAATTCTCGACGCCGTCTCGGGCTCCGTGATACTTGCCGGGCCTGACATCAGGAAGCTGACTTTGCAAACATGCTGAAAATCCGCATCATTCCGTGCCTCGACGTCAAGGATGGACGGGTCGTCAAGGGCGTCAACTTCGTCGATCTCGTCGATGCCGGTGACCCGGTCGAGGTTGCAGCTGCCTATGATGCCGCAGGTGCCGACGAGCTTTGCTTTCTCGACATCACGGCAAGCCACGAGAACCGCGACACCATTTTCGACGTGGTCGAGCGTACAGCCAACCGGTGCTTCATGCCGCTGACGGTCGGTGGGGGTGTGCGAACGGTCGAAGATATCCGCAAGCTGCTCGAAGCGGGCGCCGATAAGGTTTCGATTAACACGGCGGCCGTTACCAATCGTGCCTTCGTCAAGGAAGCGAGCGAGAAGTTCGGCGCGCAGTGCATCGTCGTGGCGATCGATGCGAAGAAGGTCTCCGGTGATGGCGAGCCGCCGCGCTGGGAAATCTTCACGCACGGCGGCCGCAAACCGACGGGGCTCGATGCGATCGCTTACGCGCGGGAAGTCGCCGAGCTTGGCGCGGGCGAAATCCTCCTTACGTCCATGGATCGCGACGGGACGAAAGCGGGCTTCGACGTTGCTTTGACGCGGGCCATTTCCGACGCCGTAACAATTCCCGTCATCGCGTCGGGTGGGGTCGGCACGCTGCAGCATCTGGTTGACGGCGTCGAGAACGGTCACGCCAGCGCAGTGCTCGCAGCGTCAATCTTCCACTTCGGCACGTACTCGATCCCGGAAGCGAAGGACTACATGGCGAAGGC
>JAEWCT010000166.1 GCA_023390485.1 Pseudomonadota bacterium | reverse complement strand
GTCCAGGAACCTTCATCTTTTTTGCGCCAGTATGGTCCCCCGGGGTGCCCGAGCAGGACTTCAAGCCCGTTCCGGACGCGATACAACAATACGCCGGCGCTCGTTGCAGTTTTCACGTTATCGCTTTCGACGTAAATAGGATGGCCATGCCGCTTCCCCGAACGCCTGCTCTCACTGCCGACTGCGTTGTCGTCGACCCGGACCGCGGCGTGCTGATGGTCCGGCGAAAAAATCCGCCCTACAAGGGTTATCTGGCGCTTCCCGGTGGATTTGTCGAAATCGGCGAAGCCGTCGAGGATGCAGCGCGGCGTGAACTCAAGGAAGAAACGGGCCTCGATGCGATGAACCTGGCTCTCGTCGGCGTCTACTCGCGCCCCGATCGCGATCCGCGCGGCCACGTCTGCTCGGTGGCATTCCTGACGAGCGATGCGCGAGGAGAGCCGAAAGCGGGTGACGATGCGGAAGCTTTCGACTGGATAAAAGATTTCGATGGCGTTGAAATTGCCTTCGATCACCGGGAAATTATTACTGACGCGCTGAACCTCATCCGATGATGTGAGCCCCAATGGAATTCAAGGACTACTACAAAATCCTGGGCGTGGAGCGGAACGCCACCGAGGATGACATCAAACGTGCGTACCGCAAGCTCGCCCGGACATATCATCCCGACATCAACAAAGAGGCCGGCGCCGAGGCGAAGTTCAAAGAAATCGGCGAAGCCAATGACGTCCTCAGCAATCCCGAAAAGCGCGCGGCCTACGATCAGCTCGGCAAGGATTACCAGGCTGGACAGGACTTCCGGCCGCCGCCGAACTGGGACGCCGGATTCGAATTCTCCGGCCGGCCCGCCGAGGGCGAGTTCAGCGACTTTTTCGAGGCGATTTTCGGAGCCGCTCGAGCCCAGCGGGCCGGCCGCACGCAAACAACGTTCCGCATGCGCGGCGAGGATCATCACGCCAAGATCATCGTCGACTTGCAAGACGCGTTGGAAGGCGCAACGCGCACCATTACCCTTCGCGTGCCCGAGGTAGACGATGGGGGCCACGTCCTGGTCCGCGACAAAAGCCTGACGGTACAGATTCCGAAAGGGGTAACCGAGGGCCAAAGCATCCGCCTGAAGGGGCAGGGCTCGCCCGGTATCGGCGGCGGACCGGCCGGCGATCTCTATCTCGAAATTCGCTTCAAGCCCGATTCCCCCTACCGCGTTGTCGGCAAGGATCTTTACTTCGATCTTCCGATTGCCCCTTGGGAGGCCGCGTTGGGCGCAAGAGTGAAGATGCCGACCCCCGCGGGAGCCATCATGCTCAAAGTTCCTCCCGGTTCCGCACATGGCCGAGAATTGCGCGTGAAGGGACGCGGAATTCCGGCAACGCCGCCCGGCGACCTCTACGCGGTTCTCAAGATTGTCTGGCCGCCGGCGAACAACGAAAAGGCCCGGCAGGTTTATGAGGAAATGGCGAAGGAGCTGGCGTTCGATCCGCGCGCCGGCCTCGGAATCTGAGGCTTGGAGTTTGAGACATGGCAGATGGAGAGCGTGAGCCCATGCCCGTTGAAATGATCGGTCCGGCAGCAGTCTATTCACTCGAAGAACTGAGCCAGAATTGCCAAGTCGAGGTGGCATGGATCTCGGAGCTCGTAGCGCAAGGCATCGTCGAGCCCCAGGGAAGCAATCCATCCGAATGGAAGTTCTCAGGCCTGAGCATCGTCCGCATCGCGAAAGCAAAGCGGTTTGAACGCGACCTTGGAGTGAACCCCGCAGGCATTGCCCTGGTTTTCGAACTGCTGAACGAGATCGAGAAGCTGCACGCACGATTGAATGTCCTTGCGGGTACGAAAAGCTCGCTTGCCGACAGGACCGATGAGCATCGCACGCTCCCCTGAAATCAGCTTTTGTCGCGACACGCATCATGCCGGGAAAACACATCATCGCGGTTGGCCATGCCGCACTCGATTATGTTTATCGGATCGAGGCTTTTCCGTCGTCTCCGACAAAAATCCGCGCCCTCGATCACATTGCGAGCGGCGGCGGCATGGCAGCGAACGCCGCAGCCGCCATCGCGCGCCTCGGAGGCGACGTCTCGCTCTGGGCGCGCATCGGCGATGACCCGTCAGGCGCAATAATTCGCCACCAATTGGCTGCAGTGGGCGTCGGCACGACCCATGTCCGCTCCTGCGCCGGCGTTTCATCGGCGACGGCCGCGGTCATCGTCGATCGCAACGGCGAAAGGCTCGTCATTAGTGAGGACGATCACGAATTTCCTCTGTCCGCCGATTGGCTTCCGATCGCCGATATCCAATATGCGAAAGCCGTCTCAAGCGACTTGACATGGCTTGAAGGCACAGTCGCCGCATTTGGCGCGGCTCGCGCGCGTGCCATTCCGACCGTACTCGATATTGATTTAAATAGCGGGCAGCTGCTTTCGAAGGTTCTCACGCTGACCGATTACGCGATTTTTTCGGCACCTGCCTTCAGGCAGTTCGTCAAAGGTGGAAGCGATGAGGAGCGCCTTGCAGCACTCGTCCATTCAGGAGTTCGCCATGCCGGCGTAACGCGCGGTGCGCAAGGATATCTCTGGATGAACCGCGAGGGAGAGCAGGGCCTTGAGCCCGCATTCCCTATTGCCGTCGTCGACACGACAGGCGCTGGCGATGCATTTCATGGCGCTTTCGCATGGGCCATCGCAGAGGGGCTGAAGGATGCGGAATGCGCGCGCATCGCCTCCGCAGTCGCCGCCATGAGCTGTCGCGGACTAGGTGCTCGCGCCGCCTTGCCGACTCAAAACGAGGTTCAGCAGTTCCTGGCGGCGCATCAATCTCTTTTGGCACCGCGGGCGTAACGCCCGCCTCGGCCTGTTGCATCGCGGAATAACTGTTCATCCGGGCTGTGTATTTCTTGTGTCTCGTCGTGACCACAAGCGAATGGTATTCTTATCTAAAATGGCATCCCGTAACATTGAACGCATTCGCATCCAGTTTGTGCAACGCCGCGCAAATTTGAAAAAAAAATGGTTTTTGCGTAGAGAGGATTGGCTTTTTCCGAGCGATCGGCGTTTCATCACCCCATAAGAATAAAGGGGGGAAGCCCAATGCCTGAGTCAGCCTACACGATGATCTTCGCGGTCGAGGCACTTCTTGTATTTGGCGCAATAGGAACCGGCT
>JAEWCT010000148.1 GCA_023390485.1 Pseudomonadota bacterium | reverse complement strand
CGTCGGCAGCGTCAGTTGTGTATATGAGACAGGGTCATCAAGAGCGAGACCGCCGGCAAAGGCGTCGACGTGATCCTCGACATGGTCGGTGGCGACTACATCGAGAAGAATATTCGCTCGCTCGGCGACGACGGCCGTCTCGTCAACATCGCCTTTCAGAAGGGTTCGACGGCAACGGTGGACTTCATGCGCGTCATGCTGAAGCGCCTCACGCTCACCGGATCGACTTTGCGCATTCGCTCGCCCGAATTGAAGGGCGACATCGCCCGCAGCATCGAAGAGCATGTCATTCCCCGCATCGTGGCAGGCGAGATCAAGGTGCCGATCGACAGCACCTATCCCCTCGCACAAGCAATCGAAGCCCACGCGCGGATGGAAAGCAGCGCTCACATCGGCAAGATCGTCCTGACGATCTAAAATCCGGGAAGCCTTGTGCCAGCGCACACTCTTCTTATCATCCCGGCTCGTCGCTACGCTTCTGCTGGGATGACAAGGGGCGGGTAAGCAAGCAACCACATCCACCGTCATGCCGACGGAGGTCGGCATCCAGTCAGTGATCCGCACTCATTAAGGTGATGTTTGCCTGGATCCCGGCCTTCGCCGGGAAGACGGGATTGGGAGGTGCGAGCACTCCCCGACCGCAAGAGTCGGACAAGCGAAAATCACCAGTCGAAGCTCTTCATCACCGCGGCCGGTTGCGGCATATCCGAGGGGAAAAGTCGCCCGGCCGCCTCAGGTAGCAATTCGTCCGAGCGGACATGGACTCCGCTCGCGATGAAGACCGAACGAATGCCGAAGTTCGACGCGCCCGCGATATCGGTCCCGACGCCGTCCCCGATGGCGAGAACGCGATCTTTGCTGACTTCGCCCCTGCGCAATTCGGACCCCCTGCGCAGCGCCAGATCGTAGATCGGACGAAAGGGCTTGCCGGCATAGCTCACGGTCCCGCCCAGCGCCACATAGGCGGCAGCGATCGCACCGGCGCAATAGATGATGCGGCCGCCGCGCTCGACCTTTAAATCCGGATTGGCGCAGACCATCGGCACGTTGCGTTCCTTGAGCGTTTGCAGCAGCGCCGAATAATGGTCCGGCGTCTCGGTTTCGTCATCGAAGAGCCCGGTGCAGACCGCGACCTCCGCATCGTCCGCAGACGCTCCGGGCACCGCGCGTAGCCCGATGAAGATCGGCAGATCGCGCTCCGGTCCAATGTGCAGGATGCGCCGCCCGGCCCAAGCGTCGATCAGGCTGCGTGAAACGTCCCCCGAGCTGACGATACCGTCGTAGGCGGAACGCGCCACGCCGATGCTGTCGAGCTGGCGCGCGACGCTCTCGTGCGGACGGGGAGAATTGGTGACGAGAAGCAGGGTGCCGCCCTGCTTCCGGAAAGCCTCACACGCCGCGACCGATGACGCGAACGGCCGGACGCCGTTATGCATCACGCCCCATATGTCCACGAACCAAAGATCTGACGAGGATGCAAAAGGCGCGATAGAGGAAATAAGCGGAATGGCTGTCATGCGAGGCCTTACGCGAGATCAGATCAGTCAATGCGACCTCGATTTGCGGCCTATAAACGAGCCGGAGCCGGACTGTCATCCGGCTCCGTCGTCACACGTCTTTTTTGGGCAGTCGCGCCCAGTTCGCTTTGGGCTCGTTATGCGGCGGCCGAATGCTTGGCCGGCGTACCGCCACCGACGTTGACCTGGCGGGGAGCGCCGAAGAGCGTTCCCTGGCCAAGCAATACGCCGGTATCGAGCAACCGCTTCTGCGTCGCCGCATCCGCAATGCCGCTCGCGACGATCGAGAGTCCAGCGAGCGTCGCCCGCTGCAGGATCTCCTCCGCCGGCACGAAACGGTCGTGTGATGTCATGCCGTCGAGAAGCGCTTGCGCACCGAGCCGGACGAAGCGGAAGCCGGTTTGCTGAAGCACGGCAAAATCCGTTCCCATGTGCGTCACACTATCGAGCGCAAAGCGGAAGCCAAACGAGTGCATATCCCGCAGCGCCTGCCATGCAGCCGGCGTGAAGCCGTCGAGGGTGCGCTGAGAGAACGTCAGCACGAGTTGCTCGGCAATTCTCGGCCGGGCTTCGTAAGTATGAGCAAAGGATTCAAGGAATGCCCTGCTCGTAACCGACGACCCGAGGAAACTCGTCAATAGCAAGCCGCCCCGGTCGCGCGCATCCATCCGGCCCGCAAGCGCCGCTGCACGATTGAGCCGCGCGATATCGAAGCGCGAGTCGAGTTCGCCGATCAGCGCGAAGTCCTCTTCGTTCGCTTCCAGCGCCTCGCCTGTCGACGATCGCAGAATGGTCGTCATTTCGTAATGACCGACCGAATGCTCCGCGAGCGTAACGATCGGCCCGAGCATGACATCGAGCAGCTCGTCTTCGATGGCGCGCGCGACCGCGGCCACGCGCGGCGGCAATTCCGCATTGGGTGTCGCGTCTGCCGCGAACTCCAGAATAGGCAGTTCGGGAAGCGCCAGATCGGGAAGCGGCAATTGGTGCTCCTCAGGCCCGCCCGCTTGCTCACCTAATCCCGGCTGATCGATCCCTGAGCCCGGGTTCGTCACTTCGTCGGCTTCGAAACCGGCAATACGTTCAGCAGTCGCCGGAATGACGAGTTCGCCGAGACCTTGCGATGGCGAAGGTTCGGTCGCAACCGGCGGTACGAACGCCTGAGCCGGTAACGCCTGAGCCGGAGCGGACATCGCTGCCGCAGCGGCGGCCGGTATCTTCGGCGCAGGCGCTGCAGCTGGCTTCGGCGCCGCCGTGTCAAGCGTCGGAACGAAATCGCCGAGCGAAGGCCGCTGCCGCATGTTGTTGGCAACCGCCCGGAGCGCACCGATAGACTCCTCAAGCGCGCTTGAAGGAGTCTTCGGGCGATCGTTCGGCCGCGCAGGCTTCGGCGCGCGCAACGCTTCGGCGGCGTTCACTTCATCCGCAAGCTCTTTGATCTTCCGCTGGACCAGCTCGAGATCGCCTTCGATCGTCACGGCGGGGTTGGCAGCAGGCGTCGCATCGGCCGCTGGCCAGCCCTGAGCCGGCGCCGGCCCTTTGACGGGTTGCGGCTGCGTGTCGACCCGCCGCCGGAACGACCAGCGCTCGCGGCCCGCTTCGGGAGGAGCCGGTCTGTCGGCCGCCGGAGCTGAAAAGACCGGTCGGCCTTTGGCTTCTGGCACGGGCTTCAACGGAGCTTTTTCAGGAACCTCGAGGGAAGGCTGCGCCGCAGTTTGCATAAAGGGCTGTTGCAGAGTGGGTTGCATGACAGGACGCGGCGCCGAACGCCCCTGCTTGTCGCCGCTGCGATCGGACATGGCATCGGCAGACGCAGGCGCGCGGACAGCAGCCTGCTCCGGAGCAACCGACTTCGGCTGTGGCGCACCGACAGGCTGTGCGGGGGGCGCAGCCGCTTCCGAGCGCGGCACCAGATTGCCGATATCACGGCTCAGTTCACGGATCCTCGCTTCGGGCGTGCTCGAAACCGGAGCGACGGCCGGCGCGGGCGCCGCAGCCGTCGATGGACGCATCGGCGCGCCCTTTGCTTTGGGAGCACCGGCCGTTGCCTCGTTCGCTTTCGCCTCGTTTGCTTTGATGCCGCTCGGCTTCACGTCATGCCGCGTTTGCGCAAGCTCGGCTTTGAGCTGAGCAATCTGCGCCGATTTCTGAACCTGCTTGTGCAGGAGCATAGACAGCGCCAGCACGACGACGCCGGTCGCGGCTGAAACGGACAGCGAAAGCCCTATCTGTGCGAAGCACATCATCGCAATCGCCGCCGAGACGATCACGATCGAAAGCACGATGAGCCCGTCCTTGGGTGCTGGCTCTGGCAGCGTTTCGTTTGCCTCATCGGTTGTAGGCGCGGCCGGCCCCGTTGCCGGGGCGGCTCCGAGAGCCTGCGACGGCGCAGCAATGTCGGGCGGAGCGACACTGACCTGCGGCTTTGAATTGTCCTGCTTTGTCATGGTGTTCCAGGCTGCCTTCGATTCGTCTGGCTTTAACCTTCGCAGACGGAAGAACGGAAGCAATGTACTGGCGGCCGCTATCACCACCTTTTCGCGCGGCACCGCCGCAACCGGCGTGATCATACTCCCGGAGGGGCGCTGAGGTCACAGGATTCTATCTTGCGAACATATGTCCGCACCCGTGCATAGCCGCAAAAGCGCCCTTGACCTGTCTCCCGCAAACCCGAATCGGCGCGCTGTTTAGGTCTCGTTAGGCGAATCGGCATGCTATCGTGCGACCGACGGCGCCTCTCGCGTTCGCCGGTTAAGCGTATTGTTCAAGAGAGGAAGAGCGCATGTACATGGATCGAGTAGGTGCCAGCGTCGAAAGTGAAGTCTCGAGTGAGCTTGCGCGGGCACGCATCCTGATCACGGGTCTCACCGGCGTAGCGGGCGTTGACGTGGCTCGCGCCTTCGCCGACCTGAAGGCCCGCCTCGTTGTCCATACGACGGACCTCTCCCCCGAATTGGTTGAACTCGCCGCACTGTTAACGCAGAGCGCCAGCGAAATTCGCCTCCACACGCTCGACATATCGCACGCCGATTGCGCCGCGAAATTCGCGCAGACGTCGGCCCAGACCTATGGCGGGCTCGATGCGGCAATCAATATGGCGTCAATCTCGTCGACCGAAATTGAGGCCCTGAATGCCGACGGCGATCTCGAAGCCCTCATCGAAGCGAAGCTCGCGCCGCTTGCGCAGCTGACGCGCGTCATCGCCAATCGCATGTGCGTGGTGCTGAGCGAAGGCATGGTCTTGAACGTCCTCAAGATGCCCGAACCCCAAGATCGCCGCACGGCCGCTGTCGCCGGCTTCGCCCGCACCGCACTCGCGGCGATGATCGCCAATGAAGCACGCGAATGGGCCGGCAAAGGTATCCGCATCAACGGCGTCGGCCCGAGAGCCTTCTATGATGGCGGCGATTCCGGCGCTTACCTCGCGAACGAGCCCGATGTCGCCACGCTGGCACTCCATCTGGCTTCGCGCCGTGGACGTTCCCTCTCGGGCCACGTCTTCGACGCCGGCGGGCTCGACTTCTAAACCCGCAGCCGGGCTTTGCCCGCCCAAGCAGGAAGGTCGTCCCCGGAAGGGGCTGCCAGATTGCATTTGCTCATCGGGCCGCCGATGGTTAGCCCTCTCTCGGGAGAGAGAGACAAATGGATATCCGCCAGCTTCAATATCTCGTCGCCCTCGCACGTGAGAAGCATTTCACGCGCGCCGCCCAGGCCTGCAACGTCACGCAGCCGACGCTCTCGGGACGCATCCGCCAGCTCGAGCTTGAGCTTGGCGTCCCCATCGTCGAACGCGGCCAGCGATATCAGGGCCTGACGCAGGAGGGAGAGCGCGTCCTCAAGTGGGCGCAACTCATCCTCAACAACTGGGCGTCGATGCACCAGGAGCTGGCCCACCTCGCGATCAGCGACTTCGGCCTGACCGGCCGGCTGACGCTCGGCGCCATACCGTCGGCGCTGCCGATGATTCCCTACCTGACGCGGGATATCCAGCGCCTGCATCCGCAGATTAACTTCACGATCATGTCGATGAGCTCGGAGGAAATTCTCCGCGGGCTCGACGACTATTCGATCGACGCCGGCATCACCTATCTCGACAACGAGCCGATCAACGGCCTGGTCGCGACGCCGCTTTACTTCGAACGCTACTGTCTGTTCATCCCCGAAGGCCATGCCTTTGCCGATCGAGAGACCGTGACTTGGCGCGAAGCCGCCGAGTTGCCGCTCGGACTTCTGACGTCGAACATGCAGAACCGGCGAATCATCGATCGCGCCTTTCACGACGCCGGATGCCGTCCGACGCCGGCGCTCGAGACCAATTCGGTGATCAATCTTTATTCAAATGTCAGGCTGATGCACCTCGCGAGCGTGATGCCCCATTACCTCTTGGACCTGCTCGGCAGCGAACCGGAACTGAAGGCCATCCCTCTCATCGAGCCCAAAATTGCCCACAGCGTCGGGCTGGTTACTCAGAGTCGTGATCCTGTCGCACCCCTTGTGCGCGCCTTTCAGGCGGCCGCCGCCAAATTTTCAGTAAACATTATTTCTTAAGGAGAAACGGTTACTTAGGCCGGCACATTTGCCTCAAACTGTGAGTTCCGCCGCAGTTATTGCGGCGCCTCATAGATGAAATCTATGGTGGGATCGACCATATCGATTTGAATACAGGCGGCGGATGCCACACTTAAAATAATGCGGCAAAGTGGCCATCTGCGTCACCGGGACCGCCAACAAACACTGAGGAAACGCCACACATGGCGAAGAATGCCGTTAAAAAATCGGACGGCTCGCAGGTGGATCAAGTTCCGGCCCCGACCCCCGCTGAGGTCGCGGCGCTGGCGTCATGCGCACGCCACGGAAACAAGCCTGACGAGCTTCTTGAAATCTTTCACGATTTGCAACACCAGCTCGGCTACGTGCCGGACGCCACATTGCCCGTCATCGCGAGGGCACTGAACCGCTCGCGCGCCGAAATTTACGGCGTCCTGACATTCTATCACGAATTCAAGCGCCATCCGGTCGGCAAGCACATCGTAAAGATCTGCCGCGCCGAGGCCTGCCAGTCCATGGGCACCGACGCGTTGTGTCAGCACGCTGAGCAATCGCTGCGGACGCCACTCGGTGGCACGACAGCGGACGGAATGGTGACCATCGAGCAGGTCTTCTGCCTCGGTAACTGCGCGCTATCGCCGGCCATCATGGTCGGCGAAAAACTTTATGGTAAAGTCGATCCTAAACGTTTCGATGAGATCATCGGCGGACTCGAGAAGGAAGCCGCGGAATGATCAAGGTCTTTATACCCCGTGATGCCGCCGCCCTTTCGGTCGGTGCAGATGAAGTTGCGGCCGCAATCACTGCGGAAGCAAAAAAGCGCAATTTCGATGTTCAGATCGTCCGCAACGGTTCCCGCGGCATGCTCTATCTCGAGCCGCTCGTCGAGGTAGAAACGCCGAAGGGCCGCGTCGCCTACGGCCCGGTCGCCGCAAGCGACGTGGCAGGCCTGTTCGACGCCGGCTTCCTCGAAGGCAAGACCCATGCTTTGGGCCACGGCCTGACGGAAGAAATTCCGTACTTCAAAAACCAGGAACGTCTGACATTCGCGCGCTGCGGCATCACCGATCCGCTGTCGATCGAGGATTATCGCAAGCACGGCGGCTTCCAGGGCCTCACGAAGGCTCTCGGGATGATGCCGATCGACATCGTTACGGAAGTGACGACATCGGGACTTCGCGGACGCGGCGGCGCGGGCTTCCCCACCGGCATCAAATGGAAGACGGTCCACGATTTGCCGGCTGGCGAAAAGTACATCGCCTGCAACGCCGACGAAGGCGATAGCGGCACCTTTGCCGACCGCATGCTGATGGAAGGCGATCCATTCTGCCTGATCGAAGGCATGACGATCGCGGCCGTCGCAGGCGGTGCGCAGAAGGGATACATCTACGTCCGTTCCGAATATCCGCACTCGGTGCATGTTCTGCGCGAAGCTATTGAGATTGCGCGTCGCGCCAACTGGCTCGGCGACAATATCCAGGGATCCAAATATTCCTTCGATCTCTACGTGCGCATGGGCGCAGGCGCCTACATCTGCGGCGAAGAAACCTCCATGCTCGAAAGCATCGAGGGCAAGCGCGGCATCGTTCGCTACAAGCCGCCGATCCCAGCGATCGAAGGCCTGTTCGGCAAGCCGACGATCATTAACAACGTTATGAGCTTCGCGGCCGTACCTATCATCATCGACAAGGGCGGCGAGTTCTATCGCGACTACGGCGTCGGCCGTTCGCGCGGCACCCTGGCCTTCCAGATCGCCGGCAACATCAAGCAAGGCGGATTGGTCGAGAAGGCCTTCGGCGTTACGACACGTCAGCTGATTGAAGACTGGGGCGGCGGCACGGCGACCGGCCGCCCGGCACGCGCGGTCCAGGTTGGCGGCCCGCTCGGCGCCTACATCCCGGCATCGAAGTTCGACGTACCGATGGATTACGAGGAATTCGCCAAGGTCGACGCGATGGTCGGCCACGGCGGGCTCGTCGTGTTCGACGATACTGTCGATATGGCCAAGCAGGCGCGCTTCGCGATGGAGTTCTGCACCATCGAAAGTTGCGGCAAGTGCACGCCCTGCCGCATCGGTTCCACGCGCGGCGTCGAGGTGATCGACAAGATCATCGCCGACGTCGACCGAGCGGAGAATTTGGCCTTGCTCGAAGATCTATGTGTGACGATGGCGGACGGCTCGCTCTGCGCCATGGGCGGACTGACGCCATTTCCGGTCATGAGTGCGGTGCGCGGCTTCCCCGAGGACTTCCAAAAGCCCGCGCCGTCAAACAAGTTTCTAGCGGACGCTGCAGAGTAATTTCACGATTAGAATCCTCAACGAGGACGCCCCATGAACCACCACGTCAAGCCGATGACCCTCATCAAAGAGACGGACTACGGCACGCCAAGCCCCGAGATTCACGAAGCCACCAAAATGGTGACGCTCGAAATCGACGGCCGCGAGATCACGGTTGCCGAAGGCACCTCGATCATGAACGCGGCGATGCAGCTCGGAATTCAAATTCCGAAGCTCTGCGCCACCGATAGCCTCGACGCCTGGGGCTCCTGTCGCCTTTGTCTTTGCGAAATCGAAGGCCGCAAGGGAACGCCCGCGTCGTGCACGACGCCCGTCGCGCCTGGCATCAAGGTCACGACGCAAAATCCCCGCCTCGCCAATATCCGCCGGGGCGTCATGGAGCTTTACATCTCCGACCACCCGCTCGACTGCTTGACCTGCGGCGCCAACGGCGACTGCGAGCTGCAGGACATGGCAGGCGCCGTCGGCCTGCGCGAAGTCCGCTACGGTTACGATGGTGAGAACCACGTATTTGCCAAGCGCGCCGGTGGCGAAGCCAACGACATGTTCAAGCCGAAGGACGGCTCGAACCCCTACTTCCAGTTCGATCCTTCGAAGTGCATCGTCTGCTCGCGTTGCGTCCGCGCCTGCGAAGAAGTGCAGGGCACGTTCGCGCTGACGATCGACGGCCGCGGCTTCGCTTCGCACGTCTCCGCCGGTATGGACGAAGAGTTCCTGGCCTCGGAATGCGTCTCCTGCGGCGCCTGCGTGCAGGCCTGCCCGACAGCGACGCTGATCGAAAAATCGGTGCTTGACCTCGGCCAGCCGGAACACTCGGTCGTCACGACCTGCGCTTACTGCGGCGTCGGCTGCTCGTTCAAAGCCGAAATGCGCGGCGAAGAAGTCTCGCGCATGGTTCCCTATAAGGACGGCGGCGCCAACGAAGGCCACTCCTGCGTCAAGGGTCGGTTCGCGTTCGGCTACGCGACGCACAAGGATCGCGTGCTGACCCCGATGATCCGCGAGAAGATCACCGATCCGTGGCAGGTCGTGTCGTGGGACGAGGCGATCAACTACGCAGCAAAACGCCTGAAAGAGACGCAGGCGAAGTACGGCAAGGATTCGATTGGCGGCATCACGTCCTCGCGCACGACGAACGAGGAAGTCTACGCCGTCCAGCGCATGGTCCGCGGCGCTTTCAATACCAATAACATCGATACCTGCGCGCGCGTCTGCCATTCGCCGACCGGCTACGGCTTGAAGCAGACGTTCGGCGAATCCGCCGGCACCCAGGACTTCAAGAGCGTCGATAAGTCTGACGTGATTATGGTCGTCGGCGCCAACCCGACAGACGGCCACCCCGTCTTCGGTTCGCGCATGAAGAAGCGCATCCGCGAAGGTGCGAAGCTGATCGTCATCGATCCGCGCCGCACCGACATCGTCCGCTCGCCGCACGTCGAAGCTGCCTACCACTTGCAGCTCCAGCCCTCGACCAACGTCGCCATCATGAATGCGATCGGTCACGTCATCGCGACCGAGAACCTGATTGATCGCAAGTTCGTCAAGCGCCGTTGCGAACCCGCCGACTTCTTCCGCTGGGAAGAGTTCATCAAGCGGCCGGAGAATTCCCCCGAGGCGACCGAAGCGGCCACGGGCGTACCGGCTCAGCAAGTGCGCGAAGCAGCTCGCCTGTACGCGACGGGCGGCAACGGTGCGATCTATTACGGCCTCGGCGTCACCGAGCACAGTCAAGGCTCGACGATGGTCATGGCGATGGCGAACATCGCGATGGCAACCGGCAACATCGGTCGCGAAGGCGTCGGCGTAAATCCGCTCCGCGGCCAGAACAACGTGCAGGGTTCGTGCGATATGGGTTCGTTCCCGCACGAGCTTCCGGGTTACCGTCACGTCTCGAACACCGATGTGCGCTCCGCCTTCGAGAAGGAATGGGGCACGAAGCTCGACGCCGAGCCAGGCCTGCGCATTCCCAACATGTTCGATGCGGCGTCCGACGGCACCTTCATGGGCCTCTTCATCCAAGGCGAAGACATCGCTCAGTCGGATCCCAACACACATCACGTCGAGCATGCGCTGTCATCGATGGATATCGTCGTCGTCCAGGACCTGTTCCTGAACGAGACGGCCGCCTTCGCTCACGTCTTCCTGCCCGGCACGTCGTTCCTCGAGAAGGACGGCACCTTCACGAACGCCGAGCGGCGCATCAACCGCGTCCGCAAGGTGATGCGCGAGAAGCAGGGCATGGCCGAATGGGAAGTGGTATCGCGGGTCGCAACCGCCATGGGCCATCCGATGCATTATAATTCGGCCGCCGAAATCATGGACGAGATCGCCCGACTCACGCCGACCTTCCAAGGCGTGTCCTTCGACAGGCTCGACGAACTCGGCTCGATCCAGTGGCCGTGCAACGAAGAGCACCCGCTCGGCACGCCCGTCATGCACACGGACGAGTTCACACGCGGCAAGGGCCGCTTCATGCTGACGGGCTTCGTCCCGACAGCCGAGCGCACCAACCGCAACTTCCCGCTGATCCTGACGACCGGCCGTATCCTTGCGCACTACAACGTCGGTGCTCAGACACGGCGCACCGACAACGTCGCTTGGCATCCCGAGGACATCCTCGAAATCCATCCGCACGATGCGGAAGTTCGCGGCATCAAGACGGGAATGAAAGTGTCACTTGCCAGCCGCGTTGGAGCCACCACGCTCACGGCGAAGGTCTCCGATCGTATGCCGCAGGGCGTTGTCTACACGACCTTCCATCACCCCGTGACGGGCGCCAACGTCATCACCACCGAGAACTCGGATTGGGCCACGAACTGCCCCGAGTATAAGGTGACGGCGGTTCAGGTAAACGTCTCCAACCATCCATCCGAATGGCAGGAGGAGTGGCAGGGCCGCGAGATCGAGAACAAGCGCATCAGCAAAGAAAAGAAGCTCGAGCCGGCAGAGTGATTTGCTCTGCCGTCCAAGCTGGAGGTGAAGCGCGGTGAACGTAGTGCCGAAAAGCGTGTCTCAGCCCGAGGGTGGCGCGGAGCTTTGCTCCCGCCCTGCCGTAGGCGAGCTGCATTCGGCATCCGGCACACAATCCGTGACGTGGCAACTCCCTGAGGAGGTGCCCGTCGCGCTGCAGATCAACTCCGAGCCTTACACGGTCATGATGTCGACACCGGCGGATCTTCGCGATTTCGCCACCGGCTTTCTCGTCGGCGAAGGGATCGTCCCCGATCCATCCAAAATCCAGGGCATCCTTGTGATGCCGGTCGACGGCGGTATAGCGATCGACGTCGCCGTACCCGAGACTGCGATTGAAACGTCGCGTCTCGCACGCCGCGCCATGGAGGCCCGCACGGGCTGCGGCCTATGCGGCGTCGAAGATATTGAGTCGGCCGTTCGCCCCCTGCAACGACTCAACCGGACCTGGTCACCCAGTTCCGAGGCCATCCAGCGCGCCAAGCTGAGCCTTTTCGAGCACCAGCCGATGAATCGCTTCAACCGGTCGGTTCACGGC
>JAEWCT010000042.1 GCA_023390485.1 Pseudomonadota bacterium | reverse complement strand
GCTAACGGGTTGCGCAGTTGGGCCGGATTACCTGCTCCCGCGTATCGATGCGCCGGGAATGTTCGCGACCAGCAGCATCGCCAAGCAAAGCACGACGGAATCGATTGTCCAATACGGGTCGTCCGCGATCGTTCAGTGGTGGACTCTCCTGAAGGATCCTCAGCTCGCATCGCTCATCGAACGCGCGATCGCCGCCAATCCGGACATCGAGATAGCCGCAAACCACATCCGCGCCGCTCGTACGAACGAAGTCGCCGTTCGCGGTCTCGCTTTACCCTTCGTCGAGGCCAATGCCGCAGCCGGTCGCGGTACGGGTACGAACTCGACGAAGGGGCGCGTCGCCGGGCCACTCAATGCTGCGACGAACACCACCGGCCTCAAAGAGATCACGCACGTCGCTGGTTTTGACGCCGGCTGGGAACTCGACCTTTTCGGCAAAGACCGGCGTGCCTACGAAGCGGCGCAATACTCGACAGACGTCGCGGTCGAGCAACGACACGCCGTTCTCGTTTCTGTTGTCGCTGAGGTCGCCCGATCCTACATCGAGACGCGCGGTGTCCAGGCCAAAATCAAGGCCTCGGACGAGAGTGTCGCTCGCGCACAGAAGACCTACGATCTGATGAAGACGCGGTTCGACCGTGGCTTGACGAACGAACTCGATATGAAACTCGCGTCGCGTCAACTCGCGACGCTCAAGGCCGAGCTCGCGCCACTCGCCGCCGACGAATTCGCCGGCTGCGCGCGCATCGCCGTTCTCCTCGGCGCGTATTCCGGGGGCATTTGCCAGGAGCTCAAGGGCGTCAAGAAAATTCCGGAAACCCCAGATCGTCTGAAGGCGGGCATGCCTGTTGACGTGATTCGCCGGCGGCCGGATGTGCGGGCCGCAGAGCGGCAGCTTGCCGTCGAAACGGCACGGATCGGCGTTGCTGTGGCAGATCTATTCCCGCGCTTACAAATCACGGCTGGCGGCGGCCTTCAAGGGCAAGGCATTGGTGTTGTGCCGGTCGTGACCAAGAGCATCTATTCCGTCGGACCGTCGGTCTATTGGCCGCTGCTCGATTTCGGTACGCTCGACTCGCTCGTGCACATCCAACAGCTTCAGGCCGATGCTCAGTATTTGACATATAAGCGCGTTATCATCTCGAGCGTCGAAGAGGTCAATGTCGCGCTGTCACGATATCGGGCCGCGATGGCGACGCTCCAATCGCTCGCCAAGGCCGTCAAGGAAAGCAAAGGTGCAGTTGACCTTTCGACCGCGCGTTACGATCGGGGCGTCACAGACTCTCTCTACGTGCTCGATGCCGAACGCCAAGACGATGAGCTTCAGCTTCAGTACGTCCAGGCGAAGGCCGACGCGGCAATTGCATTCATTGCGGTCTACAAGGCGCTTGGAGGCGGCTGGGAAATGTTCGAACAGGACTTGCCGGTGCCCCGCGCGCTTCCGGCGGTGCTCGCGGCTTACGAACATTTGCACGATCATTGAAGGACGAGCACGTCTGTGCTGCTCCTTCGGTAGTCGACGACATTTTATTTCGAGGTCGTTGCGATCGATGAGTTCGGCGAATGAAGCAGAGCGCCGCGTGCCCTATCGAGCGCGAGCTTGTTTACGATCGCTGCATTGTTCATGGGATCGACTTCGAGAACATGATCGAAATCGGCCTCGGCGTCCTGCATTTCGCCCGCTGCCGCACGTACATTGCCGCGCGCGATGTACGCATTCAGAAACTTGCCGTCGAGGGCTATCGCGCGATCGTAGTCTCGGATCGCGTCTTTCGAACGGCCGAGGGCTCTAAAGCTATTTCCCCGGTTGAAGTACAGCCGCGGTTCATTGGGCCAGATCTCAAGCGCGCGGTTATAGTTTTCAATCGCCCCGTCGAAGTTCCCCTTGGCTTTGTAGATATTCGCTAGGTTGTTGTATGCGCGGGTGGCGAGCGGGTCGATGTTGATTGCCTTGCGGTTGTCCGCTATCGCGTGGTCGTAATCTTGTTCCGAAGCAAACGCGATTGCGCGTGCCTCATAGGCGTCGGCGTCTCGCGGCGAAAGCGCGATCGCAGCGTTGAAGTCTGAGATGGCCTTCCGAAGGTCATTCGTCGCGAAATAGGCAAGACCGCGATTGATGTAGGCGACCTTCACCTTCGTGGAATCGGAAGAGCCGCTCTCGATCACTACCGTGCACGCGAAGACATGCTCTGCCGGCGTCGGTGCGTCGGCACATGGGTCTGTGTTGGCGGCAAAGCTTGCGCTTGAAGTGAGGCATGCTCCGGCGAGCATTGCGACGACACTCGGCGATGTGCGCGGCAAACGCATTCGGATCGTCTCCGATTATCCCGCAATTGGTACCGTGTGACGGCGATCTCAGATGCCGGCGCAATCTTGAAGTGGTCGCGGAAATATCCCCACTCTCTTGCGGTCCTGCCCGCTACTGCTGGACTTTCATAGATCCGTATGAATACCGACCAATTTCACCGGAGGGTGTGCTCCCGATACGACGACGCTTGGTCTGTCGCGATATAGCTACGTGGGAATAAATAACGGGGGCTTCGATGGGAAATTTAGGAACCTTCGGCACGCAAGTCGTTTTGGCGGTATTTTGCGTGTCTCCGGTCACAGCCGGCGATATGTCAAGTTCCTTACCACCGGACCTGAACATGCCGGCTTCAAATTATCTTGGCGCCAACTCAGGAGAGGATGCGACCGGCGGCGCACAAGATTTTTTCACGCGTTGGGAGCAAATCGCGCGCGCAGCGAAAGCTGCGCAGCCAGATTGGATGACGCCACTTGCCACGGTGACGCCGCGGCTCGAACAGGAGTTTCGCTCCGACCAATTTTTCGAGCAAGTGGGGAACGGCGGCCGTCTCGACGTCTACGGAGGAGGAAAGGGCTTCGAATTCATCCCGACGATGACGAACGAAGTCTTGATCAATCTGCCACCCTACGAAGAGCGGTCGCACATCAAATCGGCGTCAGGCTGGGGCGATTGGCCTGCTTTTACGATCAAGCAGCGCCTCATCAGCGCGAACAAGGGAGATGGCGACTATATCGTGACAGCGTTCTTCGGTGTTCAGGCGCCGACGGGTGACGAAGCTTTCACCAACGATGCTTGGGTCGTGACGCCCACGCTCGCAGCGGGCAAGGGGTGGGGCGATTTCGACATCCAGGCGACGGTCGGCGTTCCTATTCCCCTCGAACATGAAAACGAGATTGGAACCTCGATCGTGACGAACGTCGCCTTCCAGTACCACCTCGGCCAGTACTTCTGGCCGGAGTTCGAAGTCAACTATACCCATTGGGCCGATGGCGCGCGCAGCGGCAGAGATCAGGTGTTTCTGACGCCCGGACTCATCCTGGGCAGGTTCAAGATTTGCGACGACAGCAATTTGACAATCGGAGGCGGTTATCAGTTTGCGGTCTCTTCGAAGACCACGTCACCGGTTCTCACACCAACCTACGACAGCAACTGGATCATCACGACACGGCTCTCATTCTGATGACGCGCGCAGCGTAGATCTACCGAGGGATGCGTGCGCCGTTTTGAGATGACGCAATATGCTTATAGTAACGCCGTTACAGACCCAAACTTCGGCCCAGCTTGACCCAAGGCTGGGCCTCTTTCTTCCCCTCGTAATTCCGTCGAAGAACTCCCGCTGTCGCCTCGATAGTGAGAATTGTTGACATGGCCCGCCCGGGCGCGCCGTCGAATCTTACTCGCGCGGCAGAGATTGGCCGCGGCTTCCATTCTGCGATGCCCGCTTTGGTGCGTTCGCATGTGGAACTGCAGCCCGTCGGCGCCGGCCAGTCAGCAACGGGAAGGTATTTGGAGGAGCTGCGCGAGCGCGAGGAACAAGATTAGGGTGCCCCGTAAAGCTAGACGGCAGAGATAGGCGCCAATCCGTCCCTTTGCGGAAATGGCGCACACACTGGACGTTTCCACTTCAACACTTCGGCGAGGAGTTCTGGCCAGCTCAGGGTTTCGGCTTAGGAAATCTGCCAAACTCTTTGCCCCGGGAGTCGTAAAGCTGAGTGAGTCTTATGAGTTACAATTTTGGAATTCTCTCGCGCGCCGTTAGAAAGTTGCTTTACGCCACTTGTGACCAATGCCTGTCACGGGTAGTCTATTTACTAGTTGTTAGAACTGTGCGCAGGGCTCCGGGCGATTTCGCCGACGGGGCCTTTTCACGTTTCTGGAGCCTGAACGCTGATTGAAAATCAGCTCGTCAACCGGCGGGTGGCGATAGCCCTTCTCAACGTCTCGTTAGCGGAATTCAAAAAGATGATCGAGGACGGTCACGTGCCTCAAGGGGAAGGCCCCGGCCCGAACAGGCCGCGTTGGCCGCGCTGCCTAGCTGCTGGCCTTCGACCAGTAGTCGCGCTCGTTCGTCTTCGTCAACCCCGCCGAGGGCACGACCTACACGCAGGTCGTGTACTACGTCTCGGAGTTCCTGAAGTGGCTGGCGGACGCCGATGTTCAGAAGGCGCTGCGCGCGAGCGAGGCGCATCTCGAAATCATGCGCAACGCGCGCCGGTCGTGAGGAGCGAGACATGCCCACCTTTAGAAGCGATCGCTTGCCACGCGGGCTGACGGCGCCGAAGGCGAAGCTCACCGATAAGCAACGCCGCTTCGCTGAGTTGCTCGCACTGGGGTGGCCGCAGGTCGATGCATTCAGGGAATGCTACCCGCACTCGAAGCGATGGCGGGGCCGCCGCGCTGCATCAGCAGCCCTGCGGCTCAGCAAAGATGCCCGCGTGATGGTTCGGCGCGCGGATATCGTCAAACGCGCGTTTGATAGCCGCTTCGTTGTTCCGGCCATCGCGGCCGACATCCGGCATTAAGGCCTCCTTCCGCGCCATCGACGAATCATCGAAACTACACGGGCGTCGGTTCTCCGACGCCTGATGATGACCAGCCAAGGAAAACGCCCACCAGCTCGATGAGCAGATGGGCGTCTAAATCGGGTTCGCTGTTCGATGGAAACGGTCGGCGAGCATAGAGGCAAACGCGCATCGCGGCGCGTGCATATGATTCTAATCGAATCGATGCGCGATGTCACGCGGGCGCTCATCAGAAAGAGCCCCAGTGAACAACAATTCTGGCATCGACGCGGGGTGCATCCCCGACTCGATCTATGGCATCGGCGAACCGCCGGTCGTCGAAGACCTCCTTGATCCGGATGCATCTCCGGTCGAGGGCGGCGGCTGGACGGCCGAACAGCTTTGGGACCCGCTCTATCTGCCGGAGTGGGTTCACAACGCCACCCAGGAATCGTTCATCCGCAACGCACGGAAGGCGCACCAAGGAACATACACACGGGTATCCACCAAGCTCGTAGCCATGCTCCTCGATGGCGGCCGAGCTACGGCGCACGCCTTGCGGTTGCTCGCCGTCAAAAGCTCTTTGCCGTGCGATCACGTCATGAACGTCGTCGACTTCGAGCAGAACCGCGACATCTCGCACCGCTCGTTCGAACAAGGCATCGCGCGGATGGTCAAGACCGGTGTTTTGATCCGCGATCCCAATGGCGGCAATGCCTCGGGCGGCGGCTCTCGATACGCCAACGAAACGCTCCTCGACCCCGGATCGAAGGCCTATCTCGTCGTTCCCGACTTCCTGTTAAAACGAAAGTCGAAGCAGCACGCCTTCGAAGTTGCGATGGCCATAGCGGTACAGCTCCACAAGGCGGCCGAGCCGCGGTCGTTTCGACTGGACGATCTGGCGAAGCGGATCGGCATCCGATCGCACACGACGGCCGTCAAGGTTGTAAGGGCTCTCCAAAGCCTCGGCTTGATCGCCGTTCGAGAAGCGCCCGGCTTACCGACCCTGGTGGCACAGTCCGGATACGTTTTTGCGCCTATCGACGGGGTAAGCAAAAACGGGGGAGACAGATTCGAGGGAGACAGTTTCGGGGGAGCACATAGAAAACAGGAAGACCTCAAAGAAACAGGAAGACTTCAAAGAAACTGAAAACCTTCCAGATAATCAGATGCCCCCCTTGCCCCCCGATGCTCGGGGGGCACTGGGCATGGGACATGGCGAGGCGGATTGGAAGTCTCTCAAGCCCTGGCGGCAGGCAAACAGCGTAAAGCTGTTTCAGGAGCGCAGCGGCGACTGGTTCGATCCGAATGCCGTGTCCGATCGCGTCGAGATCATGACGCCCGCCAATTGGGAATTTTATCTCGATCACTTCGCCAACGAGCGGGTTCCTGGTCACCTCAAGACCTCCGACGCGCTCGCGCAGGCCC
>JAEWCT010000421.1 GCA_023390485.1 Pseudomonadota bacterium | reverse complement strand
CAAAAGCGTCATGGGGATGTTCCACCACCACCCGAGACCCGCCTCCGCGACCGCGCCATAGCTCCAAATCGTCAAACCAATCGATGCAGCGATAACGAGGTAGACAAACGCGATATGCCGGAAATTCGTGTAATTATCCCGTTTCTTGAGTTCACGGATTGCATCGGCGCGGCGAACGCCCCTCGGACGATCTGCGCCCTTCGCCGGCTCGCCTACCCCAGCATTTTCGCGCGCGGCAAGGCCCGCGGCGCCCAATGCAGAACCAGCATTCAAAGTCATCAATCGATCCTTGCGAATTCAACGAAGATAAGCGATCGCCCCCCCTCTTCTTCGGGGAACTCGGCTTACAAAATGACCAACCGATGTATTCTGCTCGGGGCTCAACGCCGCCCGCCGGCATAGTTTACGGCTTTGAATATCGAACAGAAACTCTACGCGAACATACTACAAATATGGGCGATAAGATTATGACCGTTCATTTTGCATTTTGACTGTTGTTTTGAATCTGCCTTTGCGTCGGCCGATTTTGGCTCCTGGTCTCCGCACGCGGAACTATCGGCCGCAGCAGGTGCTGAAAAAGATGACCACTCGTCGATGCTTCTGCCTGGGGAAAACGCAGATCTCATAAGGAGTTCCAGCGCCATAGCATTAACAACGAACCAACCCTAATGCATCGTTCCCAAGCTTGAAGCTGATCATTTCGCCAGTACGTAGTCGAATGGCCCCTTTTTGGTGCCTACATACATCCCTGTGACACAACCTCGCGGGCTCACCACCCAAAACCGGCGAGTTTCCCTTGCGCTTCCCCGGGATGTATGCGAGCACCCGAGCGTGCCGGAGCGCAGGGGATCGATTTGCGCATTTTTTAATGCTTTTGATCCGCACTCCTATTCGGCTTAGGTCCTTTCGGCACCCGCCCCCTGCGCTCTCGAAAGACTGTCTGACGCCTGAAGTGCGCCGGACCATCCGAGCTGTGCAGATGGAGATACCTGCTTTTGGAAACCAAGACGTTCGCTGACCTCGGGCTATCGCCCAAGGTTCAAGCAGCCATTACGGCTGCGGGTTACGTCAACCCCACCCCGATTCAAGCCGCCGCCATTCCGGTTGCCGTCACCGGCAGAGACGTGCTCGGCATTGCCCAGACGGGCACCGGCAAAACGGCATCGTTCGTCCTCCCGATGATTACGCGCCTCGAAACGGGCCGCGCCCGGGCGCGAATGCCACGTTCACTGATCCTCGCGCCGACGCGAGAGCTTGCCGCCCAGGTGGCGCAGAGCTTCGAAAAATACGGCGTCAATCACAAGCTGCAGGTTGCGCTCCTCATCGGCGGCGTCTCGATGGACGACCAGGTGAAGAAGCTCGACCGCGGCGTCGACGTTCTGATCGCGACCCCGGGACGCCTGCTCGATCATTTCGGACGCGGCCGCGTCATGCTGATGGGCGTCGAAATCCTCGTCATCGACGAAGCCGACCGCATGCTCGACATGGGCTTCATTCCGGACATCGAAAAGATCTGCAAGCTGCTGCCGCCGCGGCGTCAGACGCTGTTCTTCTCGGCGACGATGCCGCCGGAGATCACGCGCCTCGTCAATCAGTTTCTGAACAACCCCGAGCGTATCGAAGTCGCCAAACCCGCGACGACCGCGAAGACCATCACGCAGAATTTCGTCTATTGCCCGAACGGCGAAGACTGGGCGAAGCGGGAAATCCTTCGCGACCTGATCCGCGGCAACAACGTCAAGAACGCCATCATTTTCTGCAACCGGAAGCGCGACGTCGCCGTCCTTCATAAATCGCTGACGAAGCACGGCTTCAATGCTGGCGCGCTTCATGGCGATATGGACCAGGCAAGCCGCATGGAAACGCTCGACAAGTTCCGTGCGGGCGAAATCATGCTTCTCGCGGCTTCCGATGTCGCAGCGCGCGGCCTCGATATTCCGGAAGTCTCCCACGTCTTCAATTTCGACTTGCCGTGGGCGGCCGACGACTACGTCCACCGCATCGGCCGAACGGGCCGCGCCGGGCACGAGGGACACGCCATCTCACTCGTCAGCCCCGAAGACCTGAAGCTCTGCAAGGACATCGAAAAGGTGACGGCCGAAGCGCCGGTATGGCTTGGCGATGCTCCGACCGAAGAGGATTTCGCAAGTGCCGGCAAACGCCGTCGCGGACGCGGAGGACGTGGCCAAAGCTCAGGCCCCGACAAATCGCGTCGTCAATCGCATGGCTCGCAGCGCGGCGGTCGCACCGGGGAACATCACGCCCGTTCCTCCCAAAACGCGAGCCGACCGGCCGAACAGGGCGCGCAGCAGCCGGAACCACGGCAGCATCGCCAGCCGCAACATAAAGCTCCTCAGCCCGGCCAGCATCACGCCGAGGCAGCCGAGCATCCCCATCACGAGCGCAGACGCGCGCCGCGCCCCGAAAGAACGCCGCAACCCGAGTACGCCGAGCAGCCGAAGTGGCCTTCCGAGGGCGCACGGCAGCCACAGCGTCCGCGACCGGCTCCGGCGGCCGATGCATGGACGGACGAGCCTGCACCCGCGCAGCGGACAGCCCGCCATGACCGGCCCGACAAGCGGGAAGCTCCAAAGGAAGCCCAGCGTAAGCAGCAACCTCAAAAGGGTAACGAGCGATTGGGCTTTGCCGAGAACGTCCCCGCGTTCATGCGCAAGCCGTCCCGTCCGCTGAAAGTCCCCGGTCGCGGCTGAGGCCAACGCCAAAGCTGAGGCTCAGCGTCTCTTGGGTTTGGTGGCAGGCTTCGCCGTTCTGGCAACGCCTGCCGGCTTGGCCTTACGGTTCGATTGCGAGGCAGCTTGCCTGGCCGCCGCAACCGAAGCGGACGCCCAGTCGCGCAGCTCCTCCGCGTCGTCAAGAAGACGCTCGGGAAGCAGCCAATAGGAATGCAACTCGGCGCGGCCGTTCTTCGTCATGTACGAAAACGCGCGCGATTGCTCGGCCTCGAACCGCGGCCGCGTCGTCTCCGACGTCTTGAGATAGATCGCACCGTCATCGATGAGGGCGAAGAAGATGCCCTCGAAATAAACGCCGACGCCGCCGAACATGCACCGCCCGGAAACCGGACCGGCGCTCTCGAGCGCATCCTTCAGAATTTGGAAAATTTCGTCATTGGCGGACATAACCTATCATGCCCGCATTCGCATCAAGCCTCTGCGGGAGCAAATCCCGGCGGCGTTGCTGGTTCGAGATTGACGCTCTCGCCGCACCCGCATGCACTTTTCTGGTTCGGATTGTTGAAGACGAACTGCGAAGAAAGCTTGTCGGTCTTATAGTCCATCTCGGTGCCGAGCAGATACATGATCGCTGCCGGATCGATCAGCACGACTGCGCCCTTGTCTTCAACGACTTCGTCGAATTTCCCGATCTCTTCAGCCCACGTCATGGTGTATTCCATGCCCGCGCAGCCGCCCTTCTTCACGCCGATCTTGAGGGCTTTGACGCCAGGCTTCTGGGCGACGAGCGCCGCGACGCGCGCCGCAGCTGCATCGGTCAACGTCATGACTTTTGGCATCATTCTAAGCGAGGGCACGCGAGCCTCCGTATCTTCGAGTCGTGGCAACAGCCACAGTATATGGGAATTCATCCGCCAAAAGCGAGGGTGTCCTCAAAACATGCCGACGGCGAGGCGCGCCTCGTCCGACATGCGGCTTTGATCCCAAGGCGGATCGAACACGATAGAGACCTTCGTCTGCGCGACGCCCGGAACCGCATTAACGGCATTCTCGACCCAAATCGGCATTTCTCCGGCCACCGGGCAGCCGGGAGCCGTCAGGGTCATATTGATCGCGACATTGCGATCGTCGTCAACCTCGACCTTGTAGATCAATCCGAGCTCGTAGATGTCGGCCGGGATCTCCGGATCGTAAACGGTCTTCAGCGCGGCAATGATATCGTTCGTCAGCCGGTCAATCTCTTCCGGCGCCAATTGCGTCCCGGATGCCGATCCGCTTCGCTCTTCCGACGTCGCAATTTCCGGCTTTGGATCCGGCGCAAGGCCACCGTCAGGCGGTGTCGGCGGCGGCGCATCGAGCGCTTCAACCGCCTGCTTCACCGCTGCCCGGTCGT
>JAEWCT010000207.1 GCA_023390485.1 Pseudomonadota bacterium | reverse complement strand
GCGAAGAAGAACAGGCCCCAGATGCCGTAGATGATGCTCGGTACGCCAGCCAGAAGTTCGATCGCGATGCCGATCGGGCGGCGAAGCCCCATCGGGCAGAGCTCGGTCAGAAACACGGCGATGCCGATGCTGATGGGCACGGCGACGAGCATTGCGATGAGAGAGGTGACGATCGTTCCGTAGATGGGCGCCAGGGCGCCGAACTGCTCGGTGACGGGGTTCCAGACCTCGGTCGTGAGGAAGCTGAAGCCGAATGTCGCGAATGCGAGGTATCCGCCGACAACAAGCGAGGCGAAGATCGCACCGAGAAGAATGAGGACGAAATATGCGGACGAAACGGTCAGGCCGCGGAAGAACACGTCTGTCGTGCGAAGACCTTCGAGAACTTTGCGCCGGGCTGCCGCCGCAGCCGTCGCCTGAGAGTTAGCGTCTGCAAGGAAGGCCAAGATTTCGCTCCAGACTAAAGAAATGTTGCCGCTTTATAAACAAGTCGGGAAGCGCCCGCCTGGGGCGCTTCCCGTAATCCAGTGATTAGTTTGAGAAAACCGGCTTGTTGTCTTCGCCGACAACGTCAGCCCAGCTCTTTTTGACCAGAGCGACGACGCTTTCCGGCAGGGGCACGTAATCAAGCGCTTCGGCTTCTTTGCCGCCGTTTGCATAGGCCCAGTTGAAGAACTTCAGGGCTTCTTTAACGGCTGCGATGTCCGTCGGCTTCTTGTGAATGAGGATGAAGGTCGGGTTGGTGATCGGCCAAGATTCGGCACCGGCCTGGTCTGTGAGGATCACGCCCATTCCGGGAGCCGACTTCCAGTCAGCGCCGGCAGCGGCGGCCTGGAACGACGAGATGACGGGAGCAACCGTCTTGCCCTCCTTGTTGATCAGCTTGGTGTAGGCCAGCTTGTTCTGCTTGGCGTAGGCGTATTCGACGTAGCCGATCGCGCCCTTCGTCTGCATCACGTTGTTGGCGACGCCTTCGTTGCCCTTGGCGCCGAGGCCGACGGGGAACTGAACCGACGTGTTCGAGCCGATCTTCGTTTTGAAGTCAGGGCTGACCTTCGAGAGATAGTTCGTCCAGACGAACGTCGTGCCCGATCCGTCCGAACGGAAGACGGCTGCGATGGCGTCGGAAGGAAGCTTCACGCCAGGGTTCAGCTTCTGGATTGCCGGGTCGTTCCAGGCAGTGATTTCGCCGAGGTAGATCTTTGCGAGCGTCGGGCCGTCGAATACGAGGTCGCCGGGCTTCACGCCTTCGAGGTTCACAACCGGGACGATGCCGCCCATGACGGTCGGGAACTGGACGAGGCCGTTCTTATCGAGTTCTTCGCCGGAGAGCGGCTTGTCGGTCGCACCGAAGGTCACGGTGTTGGCTTCGATCTGCTTGATTCCGCCACCCGAACCAATCGACTGATAGTTGAGGCCGACGTTGGTCTCTTTCTTGTAGGTGTCAGCCCACTTCGCATAGATCGGATAGGGGAAGGTAGCGCCCGCGCCGGAAATATCCGCCGCCTTGACGGGAGCAGACACGGCGGCAGTCGCCGCAAGTGCTGCAAACAACGCCATAATTGACTGTTTCACTGTGGTCTCCTTGTTGAACGGGGGCTTGAGGCCTCGCCACTCCATGCCGGCCATTGGCACCGGTCCGGATTCTCTAGTTTAGTTAAGTCACGGCCATGTGAAACGTTAACGCTTTGTTATCGAAGACTTTTTGTCTCGGCACTCACGCTTCTCGCAACGGCTGTGTCGGGTATCGTCAAACAATTCCGGCAATGATGCTCGTCATGATCATTAGCCATCATTGGCGCCGGAGCGTTCGCGGCCTTCCCCAAGGCGCGCGGCGCGACGAACTCGGACATTCTGAAAGTGAAAGCCGCATTTGCGGCGTGCCTTCAAAAAACTGTCGTCCAATCGCGAGCCCACTTCTAGCGATGTGACACAATAGATTTGTGACAGTGCAATGCTTTGTTTTATAATAATTTTATTTGTATGCTGGTAGAACGACATCGAAAGTCGTTCCCTTGCCAACCACCGACTGTACGGAAAGTTCGCCCTCGTGGCGGCTGAGAACGTGTTTGACGATGGCGAGGCCAAGGCCGGTTCCACCTACACGGCGGGAATGTTCGGTGCTGACACGGTAAAAGCGCTCGGTAAGACGGGGCAAGTGCTCCGGGGCGATACCGGGTCCGTCGTCGGAGATTGCAATGAAGGCGCGGGTGCCGACGCCTTCTGCTCGAACACTAGATTTCTTTTTCAACGAGATTTTCACCGCGCCGCCGCCCCGGCCGTACTTGACGGCGTTTTCGACGAGGTTGTGGAAGACTTGAAAGAGTTCGTCGCGATCGCCCATCGCCACGAGTTCGCTGTCCGCGGATTCGACATCGATCGAAATACGCCGCTCTTCAGCGAACGGCGCCAAGGACCGGATCACATCCTCGATCAAATCGTTCAGATCGACGCGCCCCGTCGGCTTCAGGTTGGCCTTCTCTTCGACGCGGCTGAGCAAAAGCAGATCGTCGATCAAACGTGTCATGCGTTCGGCTTGATCGGCCATGATCGCGAGAAAGCGTTCGCGCGCGGCTTCGTCATTTCGCGCGGGGCCCTGCAGCGTTTCGATAAAGCCTCGCACGGACGCGAGCGGCGTGCGCAATTCGTGACTGGCGTTGGCGATGAAGTCCGCGCGCATCTCAAGCAGGCGATGCTGCTCCGACTCATCGTGGATCGTGATCAATGCGGCCAAGGGTTGATGCTGCTTGTCGCCGCCGAGCGGCGTCACGGTCGCGATGAGTCGTTGGATCATGCCGCCGCGCGGGACGAGGCGTGCCGTTTGCTTCGCGCCCTTTTCGAAGGCCGATGAAACGGCCGCGATAAGTTCGGGGTCACGATTTACGTGCTCGAGCGGCGCACCTTGCCGCAAGCGATCGAAGAGGCTCAACGCGGCTTCGTTGTAATTCAGAATGACGGATGCCGGATCGAGGATAATGGCGGGATTGGGCATTGCCGCCGCAAGATCCATCCACGTGAGCATCTTGTCGGAATTGGAGATCAAACCAGCCATTTCATTCGCTTTTTGATCGAGTGCGGGGTACCGCCAAGCCAACAGGGCGGACACTCCTGATACCAAACCACAGACAAAGAAAAGTAAGCTGCGCAGCGGTTCGCCAACCCATATCCATGTTGGAATGAGTGCAAGAAGCCCACATGCGGCTAGCGCCGCGAAATGCAAACGGACGTTCTCACGGGTCATATCCCGTTGATGTATCTGCGAAGAGCGGGATAGGCTAGCCAGCAAGGGTCAACTTCGCCGCGAACTACGTGCCGCCGGCTTTTTGCGCCGGACTTTACTGCTGTGATTGTCTTCGCCGGGCTCTTCAGTCTCGCTCAGGCCCATCGGCGAGCGCACCGCGAGTTCGGCAAGCGTATGTTGATCAAGCACGGTGATGAACGCCGCCAGGGCGTCATCGAACATTGCGTTGATATTGCCGGGGTCCGCATCGTTCGACGTCGGATCGGTTCCGCCCTCGACTTTTACTCGCGTCACTTCTATCGCGCGGACGACATCGCCGATCTTTATGGAGGTGGCGGGGGCAGCTAGGCGCACGCCGCCGTTTGGTCCCCTTACGGCCGAGAGGAAGCCTGCGTGCGAGAGGATGTGCACAATTTTAAATACGTTCTGCTTGGTCACGCCTAGCCGGTCGGAGATGTCGGCGACCTTTACGAGTTGATCTCCGGCCAGCGCGCAATCAATCAGAATGCGGATGGCGTGGCCCGTCTGCTTCGTCAAGCGCATCTGTATTTACCCGGTGCCGCGCGGCCGCGGCTCAAAAATCCTGAGACTTGCTTGTTTCACAAATCTTATCGGCGTGGCAAGGGGCCGATAGGCCAAGGAGTTTACTTGACAGACGGCCAGCCCCGCTTTCTATACCATCGCGGTAAATAATCGGGGTCCGAGGATACCCTGTGCCCATTTTATGCCGCCTGAATATAGCTCGTTACGGAGACTGAGATGTCGAAAAAGGCGTTTGTGTTAGCCTACGCAACTCAATTGGCGCTGGTGGCCGTCTGTGGAGCGGGAGCGCCCGTTTTCGCGGCGCCTGCGACCAAAGACATTGTGAAAAATTACGGAAACCTGGCGGAGGCGACCTACTCCGATGCGCTGGCCAAGGCCAAGGATCTCGACAAATCGATCGATGCCTTGCTGGCGGCACCGAGCGCCGAAACCCTGGAAGCCGCACGCACGGCGTGGAAGGCTTCGCGCGTTCCCTACATGCAGACGGAAGGCTTTCGCTTCGGCAACAAGATCGTCGACGACTGGGAAGGCAACGTCAACTCGTGGCCGCTCGATGAAGGCCTGATCGATTATGTCGACAAGGCGAGCTACGGCGATACCAAGGAAGAAAATCCTCTCTACACCGCGAATATCATCGCCAACAAGCAAATCCGCCTGGGACCCAAAATTCTCGACGCGTCGAAGATCGATAAGACGGTCATCGGGCAGCTCAACAGCGCTCTCAACGTCGAAGCGAACGTCGGCACGGGGTACCACGCGATCGAGTTCTTGCTGTGGGGCCAGAATTTGCACAGGCCCGGCGTCAAGGCGGGCGAGCGGGCGGCCAGCGATTTCGATCTCAAGAATTGCACGCATGAAAACTGTGACCGCCGCCGGGACTATCTGAAGGCTGCCTCTGGCTTGCTCGTCGATGACCTCACCGAAATGGTGGGCAACTGGAAGCCGGACGGTGCGGCGCGGAAGGCTCTCGCCGGACAGGACGAAAGCGCTCAGCTCTCGACGATCTTGACCGGGCTCGGCTCGCTCTCTTACGGTGAACTCGCAGGTGAGCGCATGAAGCTTGGCGTCCTGCTGCAC
>JAEWCT010000365.1 GCA_023390485.1 Pseudomonadota bacterium | reverse complement strand
ATGGATCCCCGCCTGCGCGGGGATGACATTCTGCGGGGGGGCTTTTTCGGCTAACTAGAGCTTCAGTGAGAGCTGGTAGGCGGCGAAGCTGAGGATCAGCGCCAGGAAGACGCGCAGCAGCCAATCGGGCAGGATGCCCGTCAAGCGCGATCCGATGGCGATGCCCGGGATCGAGCCGACAAGGAGCAATCCCAGAAGCTCGAAGCTCGTATTGCCAATCGACATGTGACCGAGACCGGAGATGAGCGTCAGCGGCACGGCGTGCACGATGTCGGTGCCGATCAGGCGGCGCGTCCGAAGCATCGGATAAAGCAGCGTCAGGATAACGACGCCAATCGCGCCAGCGCCGACCGAAGTCAGCGTGACGATCGATCCGAGCGTGAACCCGAGGAGCAAGGTCGGTAGACGGCGAACCTTGATTTCTGCCGGTTCGCCAACAAGCGCGTTGCCGCGAACGACGAACGGATAGATCAGGATTGCGATTGAGCTAAGCACGAGCGCAGCGACAAGGGCTCTCTTGATGAACAGGGCAAGCGCTGCGGTGTCGGGATTGAGCGTGTGCAAGACCGCGAGCATCGCCAGCGATCCCGGTACGCTTCCCATCGCCAGCCCACCGACAAGCCGCCAGTTGACGTTACCGAAGTTATGGTGAGGCCAGGCGGCCGACGCTTTGGTGATCGATGCGAACAGCAAGTCGGTGCCGACAGCCAATGCAGGCGGCACGCCGATCTTGGTGATAAGAAATGGAGTCATCAGAGAGCCGGCGCCGACACCAGTCATTCCGACGAGGAAGCCGACGACAAAGCCGCCCGTAATTACCATGGGCCAGAGCGTGGTCAGATCGAATTCGGGCATGGGATTCCGTGGCGCGGTTGACGAATTGACCTACGCGAGATCACTCAGATCCGCAATTGTGGATTTGACGCTTCGATAACGGAGATTTTTCGCGTCCGATAGAATTGCGCGCAGCGATCCCCTTCGCGAAAGGGATGCCGCGCGCAAAGGGCGCGGAATGTGCTGTGAGCGGTGTGACGCACCCGGTTTCTGAGCCTGCGCTTAAAGCCCCGGATCCATGCCATCATCGACTGGCGGCGGCGGCTCGATGGCGACCGCGACGCCGGCTGCGCGGAGAATGATTGCGACCTCGTTCGCGCGGCGCATGAACTCTTCGCGATCGCTCGAACTCATCGAGAGGTCGCGATTAAGACCGTTGGCAAGCATGTCGCGCTTGAGCACGAAATGTCCCTCGGCCGGCTTTTCAGCCTTGGAATTGACCGCCGTCGCAATACCGCCCGCCATCGTTGCGCCGGAGACGGAGTCGACGAGCAGGAGCGTTCCGGTTTCGGGCGTTTCGGCGAAAACATCGATGGCGGCGGCGCGGCCCAGCGAGATTTTAGCGATTGCAATATCGTTCGCGCCGCAGCCCCTTGCCGGACGCGATGCCATCGTTTCGAGATCGAGCAGCGCCTTGATCTCGATATTGGAAATGGGAATGAGATCGGTCGAGGTTCGCAAGAGGTAGCCGGCCGTTGGGCTGAATTCGTCCTCCGACAGCCAAACGAAACGAGCTTCGACGGTCTGAGCCGCGACGGGGCGCATCTCGGGAGTGGACAGCACGGCGCCGCGCGATACGTCGATATCGACGTCGAGCTGCAGCGCGATAGCCTGACCGGCGGCCGCAGATTCAAGATCGCCGTCCATTGTCGCTATGCGGATCACCTTGCCACTGGCGTTGCTCAAGGTATCGACGAGGACGTCGCCGACCTTGACCGATCCGGACGTGACGGTGCCTGCGAGGCCGCGGAAATCCTGGCCATCTCGCAGCACGGTCTGCACGGGAAAGCGAAACACGGAACCGGCTTCGCTGACGCGGCTTGGCGTCTTCTCCAGATGCTGGATGAGCGTCGGGCCGCTGTACCAGGACATGTTTTCGGATTTCGCCGAAACGTTGTCGCCGAAGACGGCCGACAGCGGGATGGCGGTTGCGTCCCAGAAATTGAACTTCCAGCACAGCGTGCGGAAATCGGCTTCGATCTTGCGGAAAACGTCTTCCGACCAGCCGACGAGGTCCAGCTTGTTGACGGCGAGGACGACGTGCTTGACGCCGACGAGATCGAGGATCGCTGTGTGGCGTTTCGTTTGTTTCTTCACGCCCGAGCGCGCGTCGACGAGCACGATGGCGACGTCGGCGTGCGATGCGCCCGAGGCCATGTTGCGCGTGTACTGCTCGTGGCCGGGAGAATCGATGATGACGAAGCGGCGCGTTTCGGTATCGAAATATTTCCAGGCGATATCGATCGTGATGCCTTGCTCGCGCTCGGCGACGAGACCGTCAAGCAGCATCGAGAAGTCAGGAAGATCGGTGCCGGCGGCCTTGCGGCCCGAGCGGCGCACGTTCTCGCGCTGGTCCTCGTACAGGTCGGAGGCGTCCCAAAGCAGGCGGCCGATCAACGTCGATTTGCCGTCGTCGACCGAACCGCAGGTCAAAAGATGCGTGATGCCGCCTAACTCGCGCACGAGATTGGGCACGACTTCGAGATGCGGTTGAGGCTTGTGCGAGAGCTCGTGTTTATGCAGCGCGTGCACCGACATCAGAAATAGCCTTCCTGCTTCTTCTTTTCCATTGCGCCGGCCTGGTCGTGATCGATGAGGCGGCCCTGACGTTCCGACGTCTGCGCGTTGATCGTTTCGGCAACGACGGCTTCGATCGTATCGGCATCGGATTCGATCGCCGCGGTCAGCGGATAATCGCCGAGCGTACGGAAGCGAATTTTCCGCATTTCGACTTTCTCGCCATCCCGCGGCTGCAGACGCTCGTCATCCTGCATCAGGATTTGACCGTTGCGAACGATGGTCGGCCGTTCGGCGGCGTAATACAGCGGTACGACTTCCAGCTTCTCGCGCAGAATGTAGCGCCAGACGTCTTTTTCGGTCCAATTCGACATCGGGAAGATGCGCACCGTCTCGCCGGTCCCGAGGCGGCCATTCAACAGATGCCACATCTCGGGGCGCTGCTTGCGCGGGTCCCAGCGGTGGCCGGAAGCTCGGAAGGAAAAGACGCGTTCCTTGGCGCGGCTTGCTTCTTCGTCGCGGCGGGCGCCACCGAAAGCGGCATCGAAGCCATACTTGTCGAGGGCCTGCTTCAGCGCCTGCGTTTTCAGAACGTCGGTATGGATAGAGGGGGCGTGGTCGATCGGATTGATGCCGCGCTTGATGCCGTCCTCGTTGGTGTGGACAATCAAGTCCAGCCCCAGCTCGCGGGCCGTGCGATCGCGAAAGGCGATCATATCCCGGAACTTCCACGTCGTATCGACGTGAAGCAGAGGGAAGGGCACGGCCTGCGGAAAGAAGGCCTTGCGCGCAAGATGCAGAAGAACAGTCGAATCCTTGCCGATCGAATACATCAGCACCGGCTTGCGGAACTGCGCCGCCGCCTCACGGAAGATGTGAATGCTTTCAGATTCAAGGAGATCAAGATGCGAAGGCGAAGCCGTCATGCGGCGCGGTCCTTTGGTTCGAAGCCGGGATCTTCGGACTGCGTGTGAAGCCCGCATTCCTTGCCATTCTCGTTTTCCCACCACCAGCGACCGGCGCGGATATCCTCGCCCGGCGCAATCGCTCGCGTGCACGGCTGGCAGCCGATCGATGGGAAGCCTTTGGCGTGCAGCGCGTTGACCGGAATTTTGTTGGCAGCAACGTAATCTTCGAGCTGGGCCAGCGTCCAGTCGGCGATGGGGTTCAGCTTGATGAGGTTCTGCGCCGGATCGTAGCTCGCGAACGGGACATGCGAGCGGCCCTGCGATTGCTCGCGGCGAAGGCCAGTCAGCCAGGCGGCCGCGCCCTTCAGTGCGCGATTGAGCGGTCGCACTTTGCGAACTTCGCAGCAGGCCTTTCGCGCGTCGACGGAATAGCGAAAGCCGTAGACGCCGTCGTTCGCGACGAGGTCCTCGACTTCGGCCGCGTCCGGGAACATCACGCGGATCTTGATGCCATACTTGCCTTCGGTATCGAACAGAGTGTCGAGCGTCTCGGGAAAGTGGCGCCCGGTATCAAGCGTGAAAATGTCGATGTCTGTCCCCCTCGATGCAATGGCGTGTGTGATCGCCTGATCCTCGATGCCGAGGCTGGTCGAGAATGCAATCGTACCATCGATCGCCGAACGGATTGCGGCGAGACGTTCCTCAAGCGTCGTCATCTCGGCCAACTGATGATCAAGCGCCACTGCAAGTGCATGCTGCGGTGCGGAATGATCCGCCGCCGCCGAGCCGCTGGCAGCGGATGCGGGTGCTTCAAACAACGTCATGGAGACCTCCAGACTTCGCTACATAAGGGTAAATCATTCTCCTGAGAAGCGATATCTATAAATAAGAATAGGATATTATTCCTCGTTCCGATACCGGAACGGGGTTTTCTCACTGCCGCGGTGCGTAGAACCCCTGTGCGGGCCGGGTTGCGACAGGTTGGCTTCCGGCGCGTTAAAGACGCGGGCTTGGTTCGCGTCTGGTGCTCGCGAGCCAAGCCAGCATGCCGGTTGCGGCACGGGCCGCGGTTGCGAAGGTGGCTTGCAAGAGATAGCCGCCGGTTGGACCTTCCCAATCGAGCATTTCGCCCGCTGCGAACATGCCCGGACGTTCTCTGATCATCAGGTCGCCGGTCAGGGCCGCCCAGTCGATCCCTCCTGCGGTCGAGATAGTCCGGCCGATGCTGGAAAGGCCGTTGACCCTGAGTGGAGCCGACTTGATGCGGGCCGCCAACGCGTCAGCTTCGGCGGGAAGGCTTGCGCCCGCCTCGCGCAGCAGAGCGAGTGCGGGCGGGTCGAGGTGGGCCGCTTTCCGCAGAAAGTTGGTCAGGGTTTCCTTGCCGCGCGGCTTTGCCAGGCGCTCGGCCAAAACGGAATGTTCGACGTTAGGTTTCAGATCGATTGAAAGTGTCGCGCTCTGGTGCGCGCGAAGAGCGGCGCGGAGTTGCGGTATGAGCGCGTAGACCGCGCCGCCTTCGAGGCCGGTCTTCGTCACGATGACTTCGCCTCGCGTCGTCGCGCCAGCGCTGTTGAGCGCGATGCGCTTCAATGCTGCGCCTTCGAAACGCGATCTGAAGATCTCAGACCAGGATATGAGCACGCCGCAGTTGGCGGGTTCGAGTGGCGTCACCGGAATGCCCGCATTCTTGAACGTCTCCGCCCAAAGCGCATCGGAACCGAGCTTCGGCCAGCTCGCGCCGCCAAGCGCGAAGAGCGATGCATTCGGCTTGATCATGATTGGGCCTTCGGGCGCTTCGAACGAAAGGCCGCCTTCCGCGGTAAATCCGCTCCAGCGGTGGCGTGTTTTGATGATGACACCGAGTTCGTTCAGCCGTCGCAGCCACGCGCGCAGAAGCGGCGAAGCTTTTATGGCGCGCGGGAAGACACGCCCGCTCGAGCCGATGAATGTTTCCGCTCCGAGACCGTTTGCCCAATCGATGAGTGCGGAGGGCGGAAAGGCTTCGACGATGGATCGAACCTTTTCGGCGTCAGGACCGTATCGCGTCAGAAAGCTTTCGATCGGCTCGCTGTGCGTGAGGTTCAATCCGCCACGGCCGGCAAGCAGAAACTTTCGCGCGGGAGAAGGCATGCGCTCGTAAATCGTCACGCGATGTCCGACGGCGGCAATGATCTCGGCCGCGAATAGGCCTGCGGGGCCCGCACCGATGATTGCGACGTCTCGGGGCGCCATCGGCGTACAGCTCACCACGTGCCCGAGTTTGGCATCGAGGCCCAAGGTTCTCGCGGGGGCAACGGGCCGCCCTTCTGCAAAAGCTCGATCGATACGAGATCAGGCGAGCGGACGAAGGCCATGTATCCATCGCGGGGCGGCCGGTTG
>JAEWCT010000193.1 GCA_023390485.1 Pseudomonadota bacterium | reverse complement strand
CGCGCCGGCCTTCGCCGCAAGCAGCGCCTGGTTCGCCGAAAAGCACAGCGTCACGTTCACCATCGTGCCCTCGCCGGTCAGCGCTTTGCAGGCTTTGAGGCCATCCAGCGTCAACGGCACTTTGATGGTGACGTTCTTCGCGATCTTACGCAGCACTTCCGCTTCCTGCATCATGCCGGCGTAGTCGGTCGCTGCGACCTCGGCCGATACGGGCCCCGGAACCACGGCGCAAATTTCTTTGACGATTTCCTTGAAGTCGCGGCCGGCCTTCGCAACAAGAGACGGGTTCGTCGTAACACCGTCCAGCAAGCCCGTCGCCGCCAACTCTTTGATCTCGGTCACGTCGGCGGTATCGACGAAGAATTTCATTTCTTTCTCCTCACCTCGTCCTTAAGTCTTGGCCCTGCCTTTGGTGCGCCGCAACTTCCCGGCAAACCTAGCACGACCGATTCTTGGAGGAAGCTTCTAGTCCGTTGACCGCCCCTTTGGATAGCCTGCTTCAAATCCTGGATACCAACGCCGCCGCGGCCTCTCGCAGCGTCCCCGTGCTAATGCCCGTGGCGCTCGACCAGACCTACGATTATCTGGTGCCGGAGGGGATGGACGCCGAGCCGGGCGCCTTCGTGCTCGTGCCGTTTGGCCCGCAAACACGCATTGGAATTGTTTGGGATACGCCGCGAGGCGAAGGTAAACCCGTTGATCCGAAGAAGCTTAAGGCTCTGACGAGCCGCATTGACGCACCTTGTCTCCCAGAAATTTCGATGCGCTTCGCCGAATGGGTCGCGCGCTACACTTTGGCGCCCCTCGGCATGGTCGCGCGCATGATGATGAGCGCCGATGCCGCGTTCGAGCCGCCGAAGCATCGTTTCGGCGTGTGCATCGTCGAAGGCGCGGCGCCCCCACCGAAGATGACACCGGCCCGCACGCGCGTCATGGAAATCGCAGCCGACGGCCTTGTTCGCTCGAAATCGGATCTCGCCAATCTCGCCGGCTGCTCGACGGGCGTGATCGATGGTCTCGCCGCTGCAGGCATGCTCGTCGAAGTCGCGATCCCCGAACGCATCTTTCCGCGCCCGCATCCCCATCATGGCGTCACGGACTTCACCACCGATCAGACACGCGCCGTCGAAAGCCTGAGAAGCGCCGTCGATGCCGGCAATTTCTCCGTCACCTTGCTCGACGGCGTCACCGGCTCCGGCAAAACCGAAGTCTATTTCGAAGCGGTGGCGCGCGCTCTCGCAGCCGGCCGCCAGACCCTCATCCTGCTGCCCGAAATTGCGCTGACGAGCCAATTTCTCGACCGCTTCGCGCGCCGCTTCGGGGCGCCACCCGTCGAATGGCATTCGGCACTCAGCCCCGCCGAACGCGGCCGCATCTGGAAAGGCGTCGCGCGCGGAGACGTCCGCTGTATCGTCGGCGCACGCTCGGCGCTGTTCCTGCCGTTCTCTGAGCTGGGCCTCATCGTCGTCGACGAAGAGCACGACCAGGGCTTCAAGCAGGACGATCGCGTGCACTACCAGGGACGCGACATGGCCGTCGTCCGTGGCAACCTCGGCAAATTCCCCGTCATCCTCGCATCCGCGACGCCGTCGATCGAAAGCCATGTGAACGCGCTCATCGGACGGTATCGTCATGCCATCCTGCCGGGACGCTTTTCGGGTGTCGAAATGCCCGGCGTCTCGGCCATCGATCTCCGCTCGGAAAAACTCGCACCCGGCAAATGGCTGGCCGAGCGGCTCGTCGCGTCTATGACCGAGACGATGGAAAAGGGCCAGCAAACCCTGCTGTTCCTGAACAGACGCGGCTACGCACCGCTGACGCTGTGCCGGTCGTGCGGACATCGCCTCGAATGCCCGCAATGCACCGCTTGGCTCGTCGAGCATCGCTTCAAGAAGAAGCTGACATGCCATCACTGCGGTTTCTCGCTGTCGCTTCCCGAGAAGTGCCCGAAGTGCGCCGCGCCGGGTTCCCTCGTCGCCTGCGGCCCGGGTGTCGAGCGCGTGCAGGAAGAAGTCGCCGAGCGCTTTCCGAACGCGCGTGTCGCGCTGCTCTCGTCGGATCTCATTCCGGGACTGCCCGAAATGCGCGAGATGATCCGCGGCATCGAAGCCCGCGAGTTCGACATCATCATCGGCACACAAATTGTCGCCAAGGGACATAACTTCCCAGGCCTCGCGCTCGTCGGCGTCGTCGATGGCGATTTGGGATTGGCCCACGGCGCCGATCCGCGCTCCGCCGAACGCACGTTCCAGCTCTTGCATCAGGTGACGGGCCGCGCCGGGCGCACGAGCTTCGTCGGCCGCGGCTTCGTGCAGACCTATTCGCCGGACCATCCCGTGATGGCGGCAATCGTCGCCGGCGACCGCAACGCGTTCCTGAATTATGAGGTCAAGACCCGCCAAGCGGGTCTCCTGCCGCCCTACGGCCGCCTGGCGGCAATCGTCATCTCGGCGCGCGACAAACCCCTGACCGAACAGGTCGCCCGCGAAATCGCGCGGCGAGCCCCCCCGAGCGATGTTATTTCAGTGTTGGGACCGTCCGAAGCTCCCATCGCCGTCGTCCGCGGCCGCCACCGCTGGCGTCTGCTCGTGAAAGCCCCGCGTGACGCCGACCTGCAAAGCTACTTGCGGGCATGGGCTGGAATGATTCCAAAACTCAAATCCGACGTCCGGATTACCGTCGATATCGACCCCTATAATTTCCTGTGATTTGAGTTCGTCCAATTCGAGGGTTTCTGCGGCATGTTTGCCATAAGCCGCGAACCACTTATCGGAGCGGCGAACCCGTCATTCCGCCCGCTCCGCAAATCGTCTAAACGACGATGAGGGCCACGGCCGCAGCCGAGCCTGATGAACCTTTAAGCCTGCCACGAAAGCACTTTATGTCACTTCGCATTGCCGTCCAGATGGACCCGATCGATCGCATCGACATTAGCGGCGATTCGACGTTCGCCATTCTTCTCGAAGCGCAGAAGCGCGGACATGACATTTTCTACTACACGCCGTTCGATCTCGCCTTGCGCGGCAACAAGCTGCTGGCGCGTGGCCAGACGCTGAAGGTCGAAGATAAGCGCGGCGCGCACTACGCGCTCTCAAATCCGCGCACCGAAAATCTCGGCGATCTCGACGTCGTGCTGCTGCGGCAGGACCCGCCGTTCGACATGGCCTACATCACGACGACACATTTGCTCGAACGCATCCATCCGAAGACGCTCGTCGTCAACGATCCCTCGAACGTCCGCAACGCGCCGGAAAAGCTGTTCGTGCTGGATTTCCTCGATCTGATGCCGCCGACGCTCGTCACGCGCTCGCTCGCCGATGTGCAGGCCTTCCGCGCCGAGTACAAGGACATCATCGTCAAGCCGCTCTATGGCAACGGCGGCGCCGCCGTGTTCCGCATCAGACCCGAGGACGGCAATCTCGGCTCCCTCGTCGAGCTCTTTCAAACGGTGTTCCGCGAGCCCTTCATGGTGCAGGAGTTCCGTCCCGAGGTGAAGGAAGGCGACAAGCGCATCATCCTCGTCGATGGCGAGATCGCAGGCGCGATTAACCGTGTGCCGCAAGCCGGAGAAACGCGTTCGAACCTGCACGTCGGCGGCACCGCCACGAAGGTCGAACTGACCGATCGCGATCGTGAGATCTGCGCGCGCTTGAAGCCAGAGTTGAAGCGCCGAGGGCTGATCTTCACAGGGATAGACGTCATCGGTCCCTACATCACCGAGATCAACGTCACGTCTCCGACGGGCATCCGCCAGGTGAAGAACTTCGGCGGCAACGACATCGCCGCGATGATCTGGGACGTTATCGAAGACAAGAGAAAGCTCGCCTCATGAGCGCGCTGATTGAGTTCATGAAAACGAAAGGCACTTTCACGATGAGATCGATCGCGATTGCAGGCTCGCTGGCAGCGCTGTTGTTTGTTGCCCTCGCGTTCCCATTGCATGAGGCCCAGGCTGTCACGGCCTCGCCGTTCGCGCCGCTGATCGGCCGTTGGTCGGGCATCGGCATGATCGGCTACAAGGCGAGCCCGCCCGAAAAAATCAAATGCCGCGCGACGTACCTTCTGACCGACACCGAAGACGAACTGAAGCAAACGATCCGCTGCGCGACGGCGGGCGGCGCCGTCGAGATCATCAGTAATGTGAAGGAAACCGCCGGCAAGCTGACGGGCCACTGGAAAGAGACGATTCACAATTTCGAGGGCGATTTGAGCGGCGACGTCACGCCGAAAGGCTTTCACGTCGTCATCCAAGGGAGCGACGTCGCCGCCAACATGGATATCGTCGTCAACAGCGACAAGCAGGCCGTCGAAATTCAGTTCACGAATTCGAGCCTGATCGGCATGACGTTGGTGATGACAAGGGGATAGAAAGAACGCTGTTCTTTTTCAGTTTATTGGCCGCTCGGCGGCATACTACTTCCCAAACTCATGGTGGAAGTCTAACTGACCTCTGAGGGGTTTTAAGGTCTCTTGTTTCTGGTTTCAGCCCTTCGTTAGCGAAGGGCTTTCGATACATGATCCTGCAAGCCTGCATCGACGACAGTGGGACCGCCACATACCGCAAGGACCGCTTGTATCTGCTCGGCGGCTTCATCGCTGAAGTAGTTCAATGGGCGAAATTGACCAACGCTTGGGAGGCGGAGTTATTGAAGCCCCCAGGGGCGGCATATTTCAAGATGAGCCAAGCCCTGTCCTTAAAGGACGAATTCGATCGTGAAAAGGGATGGACGGAAAGTCTGCGTGATGAACGGATACTAGCTTTAGCCGACATCGCGGTTCAGCACGTCGAAATGCCCATAGCAGTGTGGGTGAACCATGTAGCGTTCGACGCTTTCGTGCGCGATTTCTGCCCGCGAAAGTCGCGGTTCGAACACCTTCGTGATCCGTACTTTTTGCTGTTCCATCACATCACGGAAATCATCTCGCGGCACAAAGATTTGTTCCCTGACATGCAGGAGCTGCAATACGTCTTCGACGAGAAACAACACATCGGAGAGATGTCGCGCGAGTTCTGGAAGGTCATAAGAAGAAAGGCGTCTGATGGGGGCGTCGCGTCCTTTGAGTTGATTGGGTCCACTCCCAAC
>JAEWCT010000229.1 GCA_023390485.1 Pseudomonadota bacterium | reverse complement strand
AGGTTGATCTGCTCGAGCGCGCCGTCGAGTCTGCGAACGCATATCGCGGAGCGCACGGGAACGGTTGGGCCGGTCCAGCGCTTCAGCTCGCCGCCCAAAAGAATATCGCGCTGATCGATCGGAGATGGCGGAGCGTAGACTTCGAGCTCGGCTTCATCGGGAAAGAGTGCCCGCAATTGGTCTGTGGTGACCATGTGCCAATGCCTCCGATCTAGAAGAAGAGGAGAACCTTGCAGACCTGCTGCAAGAGGCTCTGTCCTCTTCGATCGACATCCGACCGCGAGGCTCAGCGCATCTTGAAGCCGAAACTTAAGGTGAACCTCGCGACGGGGCTATCGTTCCGTTAGGCCGCTCCAAAAGGCGACCCGCATTCCGCTGCTTAAGAAGCCGGAGTTCAGGGGAAAATCTGGTAGATCCAGGTTTCACTGAGCGCTTGGCCGTCCTTCGCGAGATAGGCGCGGATGTCGGCGGCCTGCCCGTTCAGGTCTCCCAAGTCGAACATCATGCGCCAGCGCTTAGTGCCGATGACAGGGAATGCTTCGACCCCGCTGATGGTGCCGTGCGACGACGTCACGACTACTTGCGGGCCTCCGCGAATCTCGTTCTCCAAGGTCTTGCCTTCGACGTCGATCATGAATTTTCGCGCGCCGGGTTTGGTGTGGCGAAGGTCGAGGTCGCGACCGCCGAGACCGCCAAGGCCGATGCGCGTTGCGACGATGCGCGCAACATCGCCAGCGGGCGGCGAGTCCAGGCCCCAATACAGCCGGTAGCGCGCGTTGACCACGGAACCTGCTTCGACCGGTTGCTCGGGGTTCCAGAAGGCGACGATGTTGTCTTCGGTTTCGTTCGGCGTCGGGAGCTGAACCAGCTTGATGGACCCGTCGCCCCAATCCGACAGCGGCTCGACCCACATGCTCGGCCGCCGGTCGTAAAACAGGCTGTCGTCCTGGTAGTTCTCGAAATTGCGGTCGCGCTGGATTAGCCCGTAGCCCTTCGGATTTTCATCGAGGAAGCTGTTGGTGACGATGCGCGGCGGATTGGACAGGGGACGCCAGATGCGTTCGCCGCGGCCGGTCCACATCGAGAGGCCATCGCAATCGTGAACCTCGGGGCGCCAGTCGCCGCGGAAGGATCCGGAATTTTCGCCGTACCAGAACATGCCGGTCAAAGGCGCGATGCCGAGCAAATGAATCGGTGCACGGAAATAAAGCTCGCACTCGATGTCCTGCAAAGCGCCGCCTTGACCGCCTTCGATGCGCCGGCTGTCCATGCGGTAGGCGCCCGTCACGCTCTTGCCTTCGAGCAGCGCGTAGATGGTCATGCCGCTGCTGTTCGGCTCCAGCCAGAAGTTCGTAAAGCGCGGAAATTCCTCCGGCTCGCCGGTGTTGATCGCGAGGCCGCGGGCAGATCCGCCGTACTGGTCGTAGGGATCGGAGGCGCGGAAATAGGCTGCTCCGAGATAGGCGAGCCAGTCGCTCGTGCCGCCGCGAGACATCAACCGGAAACCGGCGAAGCCTGCCGATTTCAATTTCCGCAGTGGGTGGTCGCCCGGCATGTTGAAGTAGTCGGGGCTGTAGAGTACCTCGCGCGCGGTATTGTTTTCGATCACGTAGATGCCGACGGGTTCGGCATAGAATCGGCCTTGCGGGAAGAGCCGGACCGTCTGGGCGCCCGGAATGCCGCGCCAGAGTTCCATCTCGGGCTTGTAGACGGCTTGGGCAAACGTATCGAAGGTCATGCCCTTCAGGGGGTCACCGGCGTCCGGTTGCGGAGGAGCGGCGTAGGCCTCCTTGGATAGCGCCTTCGCCTTTTGCTTCAGGTCGTCAAAGGAGAACGGCTGTGGGGCACCAAGTTCGGCGGCTCCAATCGGCGCCGCGCTCATTGCGGGTCTGCTGCTCCATCCCACCATGGTGCTGGTCAGGGCACCGGCCAAGACGTGTCGACGATCAAGCATGAAAGGCATGTTGTTTCGATGTCACCAATAGTGGGCGGGAAGTAACAGTGTGGCGCAGCCTATATCTGCTACGAAACGGGATAATTCAACTGGGCGCGATCCCGGCCGTTGAACGCCTCCGGCAACGTCTCGCGAACGGCCTCTCGCGCGGGCCGATCATCGGCTGCCGCGGGGACCGGAGTTTGACGGTCTTGGGACTGCGGCGTCCTACCGCTAGGGCCGGCGTGCCCGCTGAGCCCGATCATTCGGCGTCCAGTGAACGATCCGGCCGGCTGGCGTTAACGTTTGCAAATGTGTCCAGAGGAAGATCGGCAAGTTCAGCTCGTTCGCACTTGTCCCAATCCGAGCATCCAGCAAACTTCCTTTAGCCAATTTGCGGCTTCGATCGCCGATATTGCCGATCCAAACATTGGTGCATTTGAGATTAAACTCTCCGCAACTTTTTCTTTACATACGAAGCTCTACAATGGGCAGGTTCCATTATAGGTAAATGCCGTGCGGCGCAAAGAAGCGATTGTCGGGCGATGATGCTGAGCGGGCCCCCGATCGCAAACGCGGACTACGTCAAGGAGCGGCTACAAGTTCTCCAGCGGGAGATGCTTGTCGGGATCGCTTCCGGCGAGTCGCTCTTCCGCATGATGACGCTGCTTTGCCATGAAGTCGAAGCGCTGGCCTCGGAAGTCATTTGTTCGATCATCGGCGTCGATGATGACGGGCGCCTGAGCTTTATCGCGGGTCCAAGCCTTCCCGGAGACTCCCAACAGCTGAACGGTATCGTCATCGGGCCCAACGTCGGTTCGTGTGGTACTGCAATATTCCGAAGGGCGCCGGTTGAAGTTCAGGACATCGAAAGCGATCCGCTTTGGGAGAATTATAGAAACCTCGCTTTGCCATATGGGCTGCGCGCCTGCTGGTCGAGCCCGATCGTTGCAGCCGACGGGCGCGTGCTCGGGGCATTTGCATTCTATTTCCGCAAATCGCGCGGAGCGACGGACGTCGAGCGCCTGATCGTCGCCAAGTGTGTCCAGATCTGCGCAATGGCGATCGAGAGTACGGATGCGCGTTCCAAGCTCAACGAGCTTGCCTTCTTCGATCCGTTGACGGGCCTCGGCAACCGGGCAACGCTCCGGAAGCGGCTTGCGCTCGTCCTGCAGCGCGCCGACGAGATGGCGCGGCCGGTCGGCATCTTCCATGTCGACCTCGCGGACTTCAGAGCGATCAACGATCTCCACGGCCATTCGGTCGGCGACCTCGTACTGAAGCGGGTCGCCGACAGGTTGCGATCGGTCGCTTCGGAGTCCGATTTAATCGTCCGCTTGGGCGGCGACGAGTTTTTGGTCGCGAAAACCTTTTCCGAAGAGGATGAAGGCATCAGGCCATTCGCGCGCGCGATCGTTGATGGTCTGAGCGGCCGTTACGACCTCGACAGCGGCGAGCGTATTTCGATCGACGCTGTGGTCGGCGTTTCGAATTTCCCGGCTGACGGCAAAGATCAGGATACGCTGCTCGCGCATGCAGAGACGGCGCGGCGCCGTGTCAAAAGAGGTGGCTGCGGGTACGCGCTGTTTGAATCGGAAATGCAGCGGGAACAGCATCGGCGACGCATTATGCAGCGCGACGTCGGTCTCGCGGTCGACAAGGGGGAACTGTCGGTCGTCTTCCAGCCACAGGTCGATGCGCGGATGGTCACAGTCGGCGGCTTTGAAGCGCTGTTGAGATGGAATCACTCGGAACACGGGCAGATTTCGCCTGCGGATTTCATTCCGGCCGCAGAATCCAACGGCGCCATTCTCGGCATGGGCGCTTTCGTCCTTCGAGAGGCGTGCAGGGAAGCCGCGCGATGGAAGGCTAAGCTTAGAGTTTCCGTCAATGTTTCCGCGGCCCAGATCGTCGAGTCGGATTTCGCTCAACTCGTGAGAGATGTGTTGTCGGAGACGGGTCTCGCGGCGGAGCGGCTCGAAGTTGAAGTGACGGAGAGTCTCTTCATCCAGGATTCGGCGACCGCGCAAATGACGTTGCGCGAGATCAAGGAACTCGGCGTCAGCGTAGCCATCGACGATTTCGGAACCGGTTATTCGTCGCTGAGCACGCTCCGGGCATTTCCCTTCGACCGGATAAAGGTCGACCGCAGCTTCGTTTCCGACATGGTCAAAAATTCGGATGCAGCCGCGATCGTCAATTCGGTCATCGGGCTCGGCCGCGCGATGGGATTGCGCGTGGTGGCGGAAGGCGTCGAAAACGATGAGCAGGTTTCGATGCTCCGGCTTCTCCGTTGCCACGAGATCCAAGGCTACCTGTTCGGCAAGCCGTTGCCGATCGATGCCTACGCGCATTTGACGGGGCCGAAATCGCCGCGCACATTTTCGAGCGCGATGCCGAAGCTACGCGAGATTTAATCCGCTATTCGCCGTGGCTGAAGGCCGTCCACGGGTTGCGTCCAACCGCCAGCAGATCCAAAACATCCGACGTATGCTCGCCGAGATCCGGGCTGGGGGTGCTTGCCACGCAGGGCTCACCATTGATGACGATTGGGCTCCGAACCGTCGGCACCGTCGTTCCATCCACGCGGGATAGGTCTTGGCGCAATCCTCGGGCGACGACTTGCGGATCGGCAAAGGTTTGATCGATCCGGTTCACGGGCCCGGCTGGGACACCGGCGGCTTCGAGGCCTGCCAGGAGTTCGCCAGAGGATCTTTTCGCCGTCGCCGCTTCTATGAGGGGGATGAGTGCCGCCCGGTTCGCGACGCGGCGTGCGTTGGTATCAAAGCGTTCGTCCCGTTCGAGGCCGGAAAGCCCAAGCACCGCGCAGGCGCGCGAAAATTGCCCGTCGTTGCCGGCCGCGATGATGATCGGGCGATCGGCGGCGGGGAAGACCTGATAGGGGACGATATTCGGGTGGGCGTTGCCGAGGCGGCGCGGGGCTTTGCCGGAAACGAGATAGTTCATGGCCTGATTGGCGAGCACTGAAACCTGAGCGTCGAGCAGGGCCATGTCGATGTGCGCACCTTCGCCGGTTTCGCTTCGGGCATTCAGCGCGGCGAGAATGCCAACCGTCGCGTAGACGCCCGCAAAGATGTCGGCGAAGGCGACGCCGATCTTTTGCGGCTCGCCATCCGGCGCACCGGTCAAGTCCATGATGCCGCCCATGCCTTGTACGATGAAATCGTAGCCGGCGCGTGGGGCGTAGGGACCGTTCTGGCCAAAGCCGGTAATCGAACAATAGATGACACCGGGGTTGATCGCTTTTATCGCCGCATAGTCGAGGCCGTATTTGGCAAGTCCGCCGACTTTGAAGTTTTCGATGATGACGTCGGCGTCCTTCGCGAGCGCCAGCACAACGTCGCGGCCAGCGGGCGTCTCGAAATCGATTGCGACCGACTTCTTGCCGCGGTTGGTCGCGTGGAAGTAGGCGGCCGATGTTTCACCAGTGCTGCCGGTGACGAACGGTGGGCCCCACGTTCGCGTCTCGTCGCCACCTTCGGGACGTTCCACCTTGATTACGTGCGCGCCGAGGTCGGCGAGCGTCTGTCCGGCCCAGGGGCCCGCAAGAACGCGGGCAAGCTCGAGGACGCGCAGTCCCGCGAGCGGCTTCGTACCTTCCGATGCCGTCATGCGAACGCCTGCAGACCGGTAATGGCGCGGCCGATGATCAGCGCGTGAATGTCGTGCGTGCCTTCGTAGGTGTTCACGGTTTCGAGGTTCAGCATGTGGCGCATGACGTGGAATTCTTCCGATATGCCATTGCCGCCGTGCATGTCGCGGGCGGTGCGGGCGATATCGAGCGCCTTGCCGCAGTTGTTGCGTTTGATGAGGGAGATCATCTCGGGCGCGATTTGTCCTTCGTCGAAAAGGCGGCCGACACGCAACGCTGCCTGGAGGCCGAGCGAT
>JAEWCT010000202.1 GCA_023390485.1 Pseudomonadota bacterium | reverse complement strand
TTTTAAAAGGGCTTCGGCTTCAGGTTCGGGCACGAAGACTTGCTTGAAACGGGTGACCCAGCGCCGATCGACATCGGCCTCATCGAAGCCTGCTGGTGCCGGCGAAAAAACGGCGGCGGTTTGATCGGGCCTCACGATCTTGATGAAGATCGCGCCCGCATCATCATCACCGTGACGTACGACGACGCCCGTCGCACCATTGATTTGGCAGCGGCGGAGATAAGCCTTCACCCAGATTTCGGATTTGAGACGCATGTCTCCCCGTTATCGGCGAGCGGCGGAGAATTTTCTAGAGCGCTTCCGCTTTTCTTCGAATCGCGAAAACGCTCTAGCCTTTTGTTTTGACGCAATTCCGGACGCAAAACCGCTGCACACTTTTGCTGGAATTGCTCTAGTGCTTCGCCGCCTTGGCAATCGCTTCGCGCCGCGCCTTCGGCTCGCCCTGCAGCCGGATGATCCGGCTGACCAACGGACCGGAGATGCGTCCGGTCACTTTCAGCTTCTGGTCGGTCTCGAACTCGCGGACGGCGCGCGCGAACTCAGGCGTCATCGCCGAACCCGGAACGCCGGTCTGATAACCCAGCGCCGAGAGCTGCTGCTTGACGGTGCGAACAAGACTTTCGCCATCGGCCGTCATTGTCTTGCCGGGCCGCGCCGCACTCGGCGACATTGACGATGAGCCGAGGATCAGCTGGCTCAGAAGCTGCTCGCTCGGTTGCCCGGTCAACACCAGGCCGTTGTCGTACTCGTACGCGAAGATCGCAGCGCGGGTGACCGTCCCCAAGACGCCGTCGGCCTGGCCCGGCTCGTAATGAAGGTTGCCGAGTTCGCGTTGTATGCCCTTCGTGAGTTCCGCGCGGTTGGCATCATCGATCTGGCTCAACGGCGCCGGCGGCAGCACGCCGTCGGCTTCAGGTGGATTGGCTGCTGCGGGCCCGGGCGACGTCGGTCCGAGCGCGATGCCGGGTCCGTCGACCCATGAGGTGCGATCGGTGACGATGCCACCGGTTTCGATGGCACTGCCCGGAGCCGTGTTCTGGAAGACGAACATGTTCAACGCCACGCTCGTCGTCGCCAGCAGCGAAATGACAGCTGCGAGCTTTATATCCCTCTCGGTCATCCTGCCGCCCGTTGCTCGTTCCCAGCTCGGAACTATGGCGAGTCAGCCGTTAAGACCTGCTTAACTGTCGAGACGTTGCGGCGGGCAAGTTCGCGCCGAAAGCCGATCCAATTTATTTAAAACTTGAAGCAAAATCGCTTCGAATTGCGGTGCACAAACTGACGTGACCTTGAGCCGGGACTGTTATCCATATGAGCGAGGGAATGCCTCATCACCAATCCGATCAACGGCCGGGCCGCGTCCGGCCAGAGATGCGAAGGCTTGAGCTATGGGTATGTTGCGAATTGCTACGTTTGCCGCGGTGGCCATTGCGCTGCTTCCGTCCGATCACGAGCAGCAGCAGCGTCTTTACGAGCGCGCCGGGTCGACGGCTCAATGGGTCGTGACATTTTGCGACCGAAACTCCGCCGCGTGCGCGAAGGGCTCGGAGTTGTGGTCGCAATTCGTCGCCAAGGCCGAGTTTGGGGCCAAGCTCGCCTACGATATGATGCGCGAGCGGGAGGCTTCGGGCCTCGCGACGTCGAGCCTAAATCTCGATCAGAGTAAAGCCCGCGTTGCCCCTGCCCTCCTCGAGCGCGATAGCGGCACTCTGACGCCTCTCGACAAAGAGCCCGACTGGCGCGGCAAGCATTTGAGCAAAAACGGCGTTTGAGCGACGCCTGAACGACCGACTGCATCTGATCGCCACCGGCCTTGCCCTCGACCAGCCTGCACACCTATGTGTAGTGTAGCGCCTGATTTAGCGGGTTGCAGGCTGGACTTTCCCGATGACACTCGACGATATCCGCGCTGATTTCGTGCTCCTCGATGATTGGGAGGATCGCTATCGCTATGTGATCGAGCTCGGCCGCGCGCTTCCCTCTTTTCCCGAAGCCCTTCAGACGGACACCAACAAGGTCCGTGGCTGTGCGAGCCAGGTTTGGCTTGCGACCAAGCGCGTCGGTTCCGGCACGAAAGGCGGTGCCGGCGACACGCTCGAAATGCAGGGTATGAGCGACGCGCACATCGTCCAGGGTCTCATCGCCCTCTTGTTCATCATCTACGAGGGCAAGACGCTCAACGAAATCCTGAAGATCGATGCGGAAGGGATTTTTGCGAGCCTCGGGCTCAAGGATCATCTGACGCCGCAACGCTCGAACGGACTGGCCTCGATGGTAAAGCGCATCCGCGCCGACGCCGCCGAGATGCTCGCGGCTTAGCTCTCCGCCGATCCTTCAAACCTGACCGGCGTCGATCTGCGGACGGTAGTCGCTCGTGCCCCAGTGCCTGACCCGCACAGGTCTTTGATTGTTCGCCTGCGCAGCCTCCGGCAGCATTCCGTAATGGCGGGCGAGTTGGCGCAGCGCGATCTGCAGAATGATCTTGCCGGAGCGTTGCGGCCAGCCGCTTGCCTTCTCGCTCACTTCCAGGCCCTTCAAATGGCAGCAGACGTCGATCAGAACGCCTGCGAGGTCAGGACCGACGGCTGCGAGCGCGCGCTTGACGCGTTCATGCGCGGCAATGACGGAATCGCGAATGTCCGGACCGATATCGGGCGCGCCTTTGGAACCGCCGCCGCCACTCAAGAGCTGTGACCAGTTTGCGGTGACGCGCGGCGTCATTTGGGCGAACCAGAAATCGGCGCGAAGCTTTTCGCCGGCATCGAACTCGGCTTCGCTGAGCATCGGCCGGCCGTCTTTGTCTTTCCGTCGCGCCAGCCACGCGAGCGGACTTTCCGCGAGATTGCGTTCAGGCGCTTGGCGTTCCGCGTGCGCCCGGCGTCGTGCGGCGCGAGATGATCTCACAGTCATTGCTGGTCCCTGGTCTCAATTACTG
>JAEWCT010000187.1 GCA_023390485.1 Pseudomonadota bacterium | reverse complement strand
AAATTAATCTTGGCCCCCATGTCACTCATGCGATCCGGTTCCTACATGCGTTGCACAACAGTCGGCATAGACGTCTCAGCAAGGAGGCTGGCCCCATGAACGCGGAAGAGAAGCAGCTCATTGAAGATTTGTTTGCGCGGCTCCGCAATTTTGATGGCGGCGATAAGGATCTGGAGGCGCAAGCGCTCATCCAGGATCTGGTCCGGCGCTCTCCGGATGCGCCATACTATCTTGCGCAGACCGTCATCGTTCAGCAGCAGGCCGTCGAGCGGGCGGAGGCTCGCATCAGAGAGCTCGAAGCGGCCGTTCGGCAGCAACAGCAGCAGGGACGGGGAGGAAGTTTCCTCGGCGGATCGTCCGTGCCTCAAAGCGGAAGCCGGTACGCGCCGCAGCCTCAGCAGCCTGGACCATCGGAATACGCGGCGCCGTCTCAACCCAATAGCCCGTGGGCTTCGCCGGCACGTCCGGGTGGCGGCGGTGGCGGCTTTTTATCCTCGGCGCTCTCAACGGCAGCTGGCGTCGCGGGTGGCGTGTTCCTAGCTGATGGAATTCGAAGCTTGTTCGGAGGCGGACAGGCCTGGGCGGGCGGTGGCGGCACCAGCGGGTCTGATCAAAAGACGATCGATAATCTCCAAGACCAACTGCAGGACGCGGAGGACGATCGCGATAAGGCGCAGCGGGACTAGGCGGCCGATGACGCGGCGCAGGACGACATGCAGGACGCTCAGGACGACGGCGACGACTCTTGGGGTAACGACGACTTCGACGTCTAGTCCTGGTTCGCTTTACCGAAAGTAATAGATGCCGAGCGCGAGTGGCAGGAAAACGGCTGCGGCGAGGCCCGTCATGAAGACGAGGCGTTGCCACGGCTGCCGAAGGATGATTTTGCCCTGGGTCACTTGTTCTGCGGAATAGGTCGGCGGGCCTTTCTCTTGGCTGTCACTCATTTCTCCTCCTCAGACTTCGCTTCTTTTCATCGGTAAATCCATTCGAACGAGCGGGGTTGCGCGGCACGGCGTGCCAAGCTTCGCTTCGTGAATATTCTTGCGAAATCGTCATGTTCGCGGGCGAGAATTGCCGGAACCCTCTCGGCAAAGAGCGGTTCCCTTTGAGTTGTCGCGCAGTCGTCAAGTGGCGCCTGCATTTCTTGGCAACACCAACGGCCTCGAACTTCGAGGCGCAAATTTCACTCCAAAAAGGTAATCCCCCATGGCTCAAGAGGACAGAACATCAAAACGCGGCTTCGCATCGATGGATGCCGAGAAGCAGCGTGAGATCGCCCGCAAGGGCGGCGCAAGCGTTCCGGACAATGAGCGAAGCTTTTCGCGCAATCACGAACTTGCGTCTCAGGCCGGCAGAAAAGGCGGCCACGAGAGCGGCGGAAATTTTCGGAATGATCCGCAAAGAGCGGCAGAAGCCGGCCGCAAGGGCGGTCAGCACTAGCCGTAGAAAATCACCCGATTCATAGCTTGGGCCGGACGCGGAGACCGCATCCGGCCTTTGTTTTTCAGACGGAGGCAACGGCGCCGTGCGGGCCCGCATGGCTACCGGCCGTTAGCCATTTCGGATTGAACCAACGGTCCGCCGGGCCATCGTACGGAAGGCGCGTGATGTCCCAGTGGCTAACGAAACGCGCATAAACGTCCCAGACCGGTGGGCCGCCGCCGATGAATACGACACGGCCGGCGAATTGCTTGAGCGTTTCTTCGGGGTCCATGTGCGAACGCAAGACGAAGAGCGTGCGATCCGTGCGCGCGAACTCCGGCACGGCGGCGATGGTCTTCGGGCCGGCCATCAAGACGTGGCCTCGGGTAATGTCGAAAAAGCGGGCGACGTCCGCAACGTATTCAGGGTCCCGGTTGCCTTCCCACGGCAGCTCTCCATTGAGGCCCAGCTGACCGGATTGGCCGATCGCGCAAATGACCCTGACCACTGTTTGCTGCATTCGAGTTCCTTTTTTGGTTTTTTCAATATCGCCGCCGCACCGTGGCGATCAGCGGCGCCGAATACAGGCGATTTGGCAGGGAATGTCACCACCGCTCGAAATAGCGGATGACGAGATCCGTCGTCTTGTTGAATGGCGGATGCAGGAGCCAGCCGAAATTCCATTTACTTTGTTCGAACACGCCCTTGGCGTGGCTCAGCGCTTTGAAGCCTTCGTGTCCGTGATATGCACCCATTCCCGACATGCCAATGCCGCCGAATGGGAGGTCGTTCTGGACGTAGTGCATCAGGGTATCGTTGATGGTGACGTTGCCTGATGTCGTGCGGGTCAGAACCTTCTGGCGATCTTCGCTGTTCTGGCCGAAGTAATAGAGGGCCAGTGGGCGGGGCTTGCAGTTGATGTAGGCGATCGCATCGTCGAAGGCGCGATAGGTCATCACAGGCAGCGCGGGCCCGAAGATTTCCTGCTGCATGATCGCCATATCGTCAGTGACGTTGAGCACGAGCACTGGCGCGAGTTTGTGCGCGGCTTCTCCTATGCCGGCGACGACCTCAATCACCTTCGCGCCTTTTCGCTTCGCATCGTCGATCAGCTTCAGCATGCGATCGCGATGCTTCGCATTGACGATGGACGTATAGTTCCGGTCGGCGGTTCCCTGCGGATAGAACTTGCGCGCAATCGCGTCGTAGGAAGCCACGAATGCCGCCGTGTCCTTTTCGGAAACCAGGACGTAATCCGGAGCGATGCAGGTTTGACCGGCATTTGCGAGCTTTCCAAAGGCGACGCTTGCCGCGGCGGCCTCGATGTCGGCGTCGGGTCCAATCAAAACCGGCGACTTGCCGCCGAGCTCCAGTGTCACGGGTACGAGATTTTCGGCGGCTTCCTTCATCACCGAGCGGCCGACGTTGGTACTTCCCGTGAAGACGAGATGATCGAAGGGGAGGCGCGAGAACGCAGCGCCGATCTCCGGACCTCCGGTGACGACCGCGACCTGTTC
>JAEWCT010000182.1 GCA_023390485.1 Pseudomonadota bacterium | reverse complement strand
GTCTGGGATGGGCGCATTGTTTCGGAATCGACGGTCACCAGTCATATCAACGCCGTGCGCAGAGCGATTGGCGATACGGGAGACGCGCAGCAACTGGTCAGGACGGTCCCGCGCAAGGGATTTCGCTTCATCGGCGATGTGAAAGAAGCGAATGCCGCAAACGGTGCCTCAACGCTTCACTCGGATTCACCCACCGATCTTGCGCTCCCCGAGAGTACTCCTCCGGTCAAGCCCTCGATCGCAGTTCTGCCCTTTCACAGCTTGTGTGGCGACCCGGAGCAGGCGTATTTCGCGGACGGCGTCGTGGAGGAAATCATCACAGCGCTGTCGCGTGTGCGCTGGCTGTTCGTCATCGCCCGAAACTCGAGCTTCACTTATCGCGACTGCGCCTTCGACATAAAGCAGGTCGGACGGGAACTCGGCGTCGGTTATGTGCTGGAAGGCAGCATGCGTAAGGCGGCTGGCCGGGTTCGCATCACCGGCCAGCTCATTGACGCAACGACCGGTGCTCAGCTCTGGGCAGAACGTTTTGAAGGAACGCTCGATGACATATTCGAGCTTCAGGATCGCATTGCGACGGGGGTTGCCGGAGCGATTGCCCCGCGCGTCGAACTCGCCGAGATCGAACGCGCAAAGCGCAAGCCGACCGCAAGCCTCAATGCCTACGACTTCTACTTGCGCGGCGTCGCCCATGTGCATCGGGGGACGCGCGAGTCGATTGAGCAGGCGCTACCGCTTTTCAAAAAAGCCATCGAACTCGACCCCGATTATGCTGCCGCCCACGCCATGGCGGGCTGGTGCTACTTCTGGCGCAGGGTCAATGGCTGGTGTGCCGATCGCGACGCGGAGACTGAGGAGGGTGCGCGGCTGGCACGTCGCGCTGTCGAATTGGGACGCGACGACGCTGTAGCACTCACACGCGGTGCGCATGCTCTTGCACATCTTGCGGGCGATCTCGACGCGGGGATTGCCCTTCTCGACCGTGCGGTCTTTCTCAATCCCAATCTTGCGTCTGCGTGGTTTCTCGGGGGCTTCCTCAGGACGTGGCATGGCGAGAGTGAGAGCGCCATAGCGCATTTCGAACGTGCCATGCGGCTCAATCCGCTGGATCCCGAACTCTATCGCATGCAGGCCGGTATCGGAATGGCGCATCTCTTTGCGGGGCGCATCGAGGCCGCATCTCATTGGGCGGAATTGTCTTACAGGAACTTGCCGAGCTTTCTCATGGTGGTTGGGCTCATCGCGGCAACCCGCGCGCTTTCCGGGCGTCTCATCGAAGCCCAACAGGCAATGGCTCAGCTTCGCAAGCTCGATCCCTCGATCCGCATTTCGAATCTCAGGGACTGGCTACCCATTCGCCGCCAGGAAGACTTCGCTATCTTCTCGGAAGGATTGCGCGTCGCGGGGATGCCAGAGCAATAGCAATGATCCGGCGAGCATGGAGCATTGAGGGCTAGGCACCATGAATGAGCCGAATCTCTGGATTTGTGCGTATTGATTTTAAAAGGGAAATTGATGGTGCTGCCGGAGGGGATTGAACTCTCGACCTCTCCCTTACCAAGGGAGTGCTCTACCACTGAGCTACGGCAGCTGAAGGCGGATGCCTCGAAGAATCGGACATGCAAGGGGCGTCACGTCAGTACGCTCCTGCTTCGGGCGGGCGGACACTGCCACAAGGCTTGACGGCGAGCAAGACGGAAAGCCAAGCTGTCAGCCGTCGGGGACGGCACGCTAAAATTGAAGCCGGTGACGCATTCTGAAGGGCGAAAGACAGGTCATGACGGGCAATTTCCAGCCAAAGCGCCCAGGAAATGCGGCTACCGGGAAAGGCGCCAGCAAGCTCACGCGTCAGGACCGGCTCGCAGAAGAGCTCAGGGCAAACTTGAAGCGGCGCAAGGCCGCGGCCCGGCGCCAAGGCGGGGAGGGCGGCGATCCTCCTCCGGACAAGAACGAGCCCTAATCTCCCCTGTCGTAAAAGCCGCTTGCCGATGAGGGCGGGCAGCCTTTAATCACCCCTCTGCTCAAAGCGGGAACGAGATTCGCTTCCGTTTTCATCATCCGGAGACAATAGGCTTACATGGATCGGATCAAAATCGTCGGCGGCAAACCGCTACGCGGTACAATTCCGATTTCAGGGGCCAAGAACGCGGCATTGCCGCTGCTGATCGCGAGCCTTCTGACCGAAGACCGCCTGACGCTCAAGAACGTCCCCAATCTGGCGGACGTCAATCTCCTGGTGCGCATTCTGCGCAATCATGGGGTCGATCTCGCGGTTGACGGGAAGAGGCCCGGCCCCACCAGCCATCTCGGCGATACCATCCATCTCACGGCGCGCGATATCGTCGATACGACGGCGCCCTACGAGATGGTTTCGCGGATGCGGGCGAGCTTCTGGGTGCTTGGACCGCTTGTCGCGCGCATGCATGAAGCGAAGGTGTCGCTGCCGGGCGGTTGCGCGATCGGCACGCGGCCCGTCGATTTGCATCTGATGGGACTGAAGGCGCTCGGCGCGGAAATCGATATCGACGCCGGTTATGTCATCGCGCGGGCACCAAAGGGACTGCACGGCGCGCGCATCGTGTTCCCGAAAGTGTCGGTCGGGGCCACGCACAACGTTCTCTTAGCTGCGGCGCTGGCCAAGGGCGAAACCGTTATCGAGAACGCGGCGCGCGAGCCCGAAATCGGCGACGTCGCGCTCTGCCTCAGCAAGATGGGCGCGACGGTGGAAGGAATCGGCACGTCGACCCTCCGGATCCAGGGGCGCGACCGCCTCGAAGGCGCGGTGCACACGGTGCTGCCCGATCGTATCGAAACCGGCACATATGCGATGGCGGTTGCCGCGACGGGCGGCGACGTAACGCTCGATGGCGCGCGCCTTCATGATCTCAAGACGGCGCTCGAGGTTCTCGCGAGCACCGGAACCTCGATCCGAGAGACAGAAACGGGCGTCCGGGTTCTCAGGAACGGCGGCGGTATTGCTCCGGTATCGGTCGAGACCGAGCCTTTCCCCGGTTTCCCGACAGACCTGCAGGCACAACTCATGGCGCTTTTGACGCGCGCGTCGGGCACCAGCGTCATTCGCGAGACGATTTTCGAAAACCGTTTCATGCATGTGCAGGAGTTGGCCCGTCTCGGCGCCGACATTCAGCTCCACGGCGATACGGCGACGATCAAGGGCGTGAAGACGCTGAAGGGGGCACCGGTCATGGCGACCGATCTCAGGGCGTCGGTTTCGCTGGTCATTGCCGGCCTTGCCGGAGAGGGCGAGACGACCATAAACCGGGTTTACCATCTCGACAGAGGTTTCGAGCAGCTCGAACGAAAGCTCGGTGCCTGCGGGGCGGAGATAGAGCGCATCGGCAGCAGCTAATGCGCCGGCTCAAAGTTGCAGCTTTCGGGATGTATTTGTAACACTCTGCGGTAAAAGCCTCTCAGGCTGCCCAGCGGAGACATTCGACACTGATGCCGGACCTCAAGCTCATTGCCTTCGATACGGAAGATCTCGGCGTCATCTCGGCTCAACTGCAAGACGCAGTTCTCCGCGTCGGAGATATGACATATTTCCCCAAGGAAAAGCGTTTCGTCGGAATAGCCAACCGGTTCGATTGGCAGAAATTGGCGGAGTCTCCGCATGCCGCACAAACGGGAGACTTCGAGCGGCGCCGCTGCGGGGTTCGTTTCGAGCGCGTCAACAGCGTCAAAGTTCAAGGATTTGATCTTAAGGATCAGCGGGCGTCGTTGGCGCTGCTCGCGGTAACCTATGAGCCAACTGCCGGCACAGAATCGCCCGAAGGCAATGTCACGTTGACATTTTCCGGCGGTGCGGCCATTCGGCTGGGCGTCGAGTGTATCGAGATCGAATTGAAGGACCTTGGGGCAGCGTGGGCGACCAAGCACTCGCCGCAGCACCCCGAAGACGCAAGCTGATTTCGCTCGACCGCTTCCTTAAGGAATGATGCGGATGCCTGTGCGGCTCAATAGCAACGACAAGGACTTCGAGGCCGGCTTTGCAGAGCTGCTCGGGCTGAAACGCGAAGTCTCGGCGGACGTCGACAATGCGGTCCGCGCCATCATCGAAGAGATCCGGGCGCGCGGGGACGCAGCGCTCGTGGATCTTTCTCTCAAGTTCGACAGGGTCGATCTTCGCAAGGTGGGCTTGGCGGTGACTTCCGCGGAAGTCGAGGAAGCCTACGCCGCGTGCTCGAAAGAAACGCTCGAGGCGCTGGTCTTTGCGCGCGATCGCATTGCCGATCATCACAAGCGCCAGTTGCCGTCCGATGATCGCTATACGGATGCGGCGGGCGTCGAACTCGGTCATCGTTGGACGGCTGTCGAATCCGTTGGCCTCTACGTTCCGGGCGGTCTCGCGTCCTATCCGAGCTCGGTGCTGATGAATGCAGTGCCGGCGCAGGTTGCCGGTGTGCCACGCATTGTCATGGTCGTGCCGTGCCCGAGCGGCGAACTCAATCCGCTCGTTCTGGCGGCCGCAAAAATCGCGGGCGTTTCCGAGATCTATCGTATCGGCGGCGCGCAAGCCGTCGCGGCGCTCGCCTACGGCACGGAAACGATACGGCCGGTCGTCAAGATCGTCGGTCCAGGCAATGCCTACGTCGCGGCGGCGAAGCGGCAAGTGTTCGGTCAGGTCGGCATCGATTCGATTGCGGGTCCGTCCGAGGTTCTGGTCATCGCCGACAAGCACAACGATCCGGAGTGGATCGCGTCCGATCTTCTTGCTCAGGCGGAGCACGATACAGCCGCGCAATCGATTTTAATGACGGATGACGTGGCGTTCGCCGAGGCCGTCGAGAAGGCCGTTCGCCGGCAACTCGAGACTTTGCCGCGCGGAAATATCGCGGGTGAAAGCTGGAACACCTTTGGCGCGACAATCATTTTAGGTTCGCTCGGAGAGGCCGTTGGACTGGCCGATCGCGTTGCGGCCGAGCATTTGGAAATCGCGACGGCGGATGCTGAAGATCTTGCGATGCGCATTCGCAACGCCGGGGCGATTTTTATCGGCGGCATGACGCCCGAGGTCATCGGGGATTATGTTTCCGGTTCCAATCACGTTCTCCCGACGGCGCGCAGCGCGCGGTTCTCATCGGGTCTTGGAGTTCTCGACTTCATGAAGCGCACATCTCTTCTGAAGCTCGATCCTGCTGCGCTCGAAAAAATCGGGCCTGCCGCCATGACGCTCGCGCGCGCCGAAGGCCTGGAGGGCCACCGTCGCTCCGTCGAAATCCGTCTCAAAAAGACAGGTTGATCTTGATGGATCAAACGGTCGCCGCTCAAGAGAAAAGCCGGGATCGCCTTCTCGACATCACGCTCGATGTGAAATCGCTCGGGCGCGCCAATTCGAATATCGAGCACGAGCGCGAAGTCGCGATTTTCGATATTCTCGACGGCAACGCGTTCCGCATCGAAGGCACCGACGACGGCCCGTACAAGCTCAATCTCTCGCTCGCAGATGACCGTCTGTTGTTTGCGATCAGTCCTTCGAACGGTGGGGACGCCGTCGAGCACGCGATTGCGCTGACGCCGCTGAAGCGCATCGTCAAAGATTATTTTATGATCTGCGAATCCTACTACGAGGCCGTGCGTACGGCGCCTCCCGCTCGCATTCAGGCGATCGATGTCAGCCGGCGCGCGCTGCACGACGAAGGCAGCGTATTGCTCAAGGAAAAGCTGTTGCCGAAAATCATTGTCGACGACGATACGGCGCGGCGGCTCTTTACGCTTGTGTGCTCGCTGCACTGGAAGGGCTGACGGCGGCGCCTGCGACCTTCGGGCCGATCAGGAACCAGGATTCCTGTGGTCCCACTCCCTTGATTTCGATGAGCCCGCGCGGTTCGATGGCGAACGCATCGCCGAGGGCGGCATAACATGACGGACAGATCGCAATGCGGCCGGGTGCGCTCGACTGTTCGAGGCGGCTCGCGAGATTGACCGGATCACCCCAGACGTCATAGCTGAATTTGTTCTTGCCGATGATGCCGGCCATCATCGGGCCGCTCGCCATGCCGACGCGGACATTCAGCGAAACGTTTTCGGCGTTGCTCACCTCCTTGACGGTGGCGACAAGATCGAGCGCCATCGCAGCCAATGCGTGCGCGTGATCCTTGCGCGGGACCGGCACGCCGGACGCCACCATGTAGGCGTCGCCGATGGTTTTGATCTTCTCGACGCCATGGCGTTCGGCAAGCTCGTCGAAAGCGCTGACGAGCCTGTTCAAGAGCGCGACCGTTTTCACGGGCCCAAGTCCGCGCGCCATGCTGACGAAGCCTGTGATGTCCGCGAACAGGACAGAGGCCTCTGAAAAGCCGTCCGCGATCGTCTCGCCCGGCGATGCCTTCAAACGTTCAACGACGCTATCGGGCAGCACGTTGCGGAGGACGGATTCCGTTTCGGCCTTGGCGTGCTCGAAAAGGCTGAAGGCATAATACACGCAGGCTGCGATCAGGCCGAACGTGGTGACGGCGCCTTGGACGTAAAGCGAGCTTAGGATCTGTTCATCGGCCTTTAGCTGGGCGGCTTCCGTCGGGAACTGAAACCACGCGATCAAGTGCAGGATCAGCGCGGTGAAGACGATGGCGAGGACGAGCCTGAAGCGGCGCGCTTCGAAGATGACGAAGGGTGCCGCCGCCGCGACGACGTATTGCAATGGCGCACCGCCGAGCCGGCCGAAGAAAGACGTGAAGCCGATCAGCGCGACGAATTCCGCAAAAACCAGGAGGAGGCCGCCTGCAAGCTCGTTGATCCGATGCATGAAGGGAACGAGCGAGACAAGAAACGCGAGCCCGAGGTTGATGTAGACGACGGGCATCATCTCCTTATTGCCCGACGCCCAAAGCTGAACGGCGTAGATGAACGTCGTGACCACGACGAGGGACGAGAAGACGTTGACGATCTTCAGGCGCCGCTGAATTTCCGGCGGATAGCCCTCGATGCCGAAACTCGCCATGCGGCGGATGAAGGTCCCGATCGCGCGCAATGCACCAGCGACCGGCCCCGGAAGGACCGCCGGTTGCGACTGCCGTTTCTGCCGATCGATGATCGTCATTTGCGTCGCCCGGCGAATGTCTGCAAAGGCGGCTATTCCTTTTCGTCGAGACGGCCGATGCCGCTCAACGCCGCAATATCGCACACGACCTGCTGTCCACGGCGCTCTATGGCGCCTTCCGATTCGAGCATGCCCAGAGCCGCGTTGACCTTGGGGCGGCTTGCGCCGACGAGAAGGGCAAGCTCGCTTTGCGAAATCGGCAGGGGAAGAGAAATCTTCTCGGCCTTGCCGGTGGGATCTTTCTGGCGTACCGCGGCGAGGAAGAAGCGTGCCAGTCTCGCCTCGATCGGATGCAAGGCGATGGCCTCGAGCTGTTCGTCGGCGTCGCGCAATCTGCCGGCGAGAAAGCGCACCGCTGCTTCACCGACCGCCGGACGCGATCCGAGCAAACGGACAAAGGCTACCTTCGAGAGCATCAGCGTCTCGACCTTGTTGACGGCCGTGGCGTCGGCCGACCGGGGTCTGCCGTCAAAGACGGCCAGTTCCCCGAATATCGAGGGCGCTTCGACATGGGCGAAGGAAAGCTCGCGCCCGTCGGAGGTCAGTACCGACAGCCTGACACGGCCCTTGGTTACGATATGCAGCTCGGAACCCGCCTGGCCGCGCGAAAAAATGATCTGGCCCGGCTCATAGGCGGCTTCCCGCAATTCGAGGGCGACGGCCTTGCGGCTCGGTTCATCGAGGGTGCCGAAAAGCGGCGTTCGAGCAAGGAGGTCCGCAGGGTCCGGTTTCAGAGCCATTGCCATCGATCAATTTTGCTAAAGAATGAGCTATTCATGCCCTGTTTCGGTGCCGGCCGCAACGCGGGCGCTCTTGCTAAGGCGGTAGGCATTCGGTCATTGTCCGCCGGCGTCTGGTTAGCCCGGCGTTAATAGTCTCATAGTCTCGATGATGATAATGACAATTATGAGCAGTTTTCTTCCGTCCTTCGCACGCTCCGAGGCACCCGGCCGTGAAACGCTGAGGCGCACGCTGGCGCGGGAAGCGGCGCAGGCCAAGACCGAGACCGAGCGGCCGCAGCTCGTCCTGGCGAGCGCCAGTCCGCGGCGCGTCACGCTTCTGGCGCAAGTCGGCGTGACGCCCGACGCATTGCGGCCGGCTTCCATCGACGAGACGCCGAAACGCGGAGAGATGCCGCGTGCGCTCGTTTCGAGGCTCGCGCGGGCAAAGGCGGAGGTTGCGCGGAACCAGATCGCGAACGACCGCGATCTCGCGGGGGCTTACGTCCTCGCGGCCGATACGGTTGTTGCGATGGGACGCAAGGTATTGATGAAGCCGACGCACATCGAGGAAGCGATGGCGTCTCTACAACTTCTGTCTGGCCGCACGCATAAGGTTCAGACCTGCATCTGCCTGATCACGCCGGACGATCGGGTGCGCACGAAGATCGTCGATACGCGGGTGCGCTTCCGTTACATCAACAGGTCCGAGCTTGAATCGTATATCGCGTCGCGGGAATGGCGCGGGAAGGCCGGAGGCTATGCCGTTCAGGGCCTCGCCGGATGTTTTGTGCAACGCCTTATCGGCTCCTACACGAATGTGGTCGGCCTGCCGCTGACTGAGGTCGTCAGCCTCCTCAATTCGGAAAAGTTTCCGATCCAGTACAATTGGCTGAAATACGCCGAGGTCGATCGCGATTGAGCGCGCCATGTCTGCGTCCCGTTCCGCCAGCAAGCCTTTGCGTTGTCCGATCTGCAGAAAGGAGGCCGTCGAAGCGTATCGACCGTTCTGCTCGAAGCGCTGCGCCGATATCGACCTCGCGAAGTGGTTCAGCGGCAGCTATGCGATTGGCGGCCGGGAGGAAGACGAAGGCGATGATCCGCAGGCGAAAGGCCCGCCCCAGCGACCAAATGGCGAAGATGAAGAAGACTGAAATTCTGATCTCTTGAGGTGCTTGCATACGGCGGATCACGCCCCTATAAGACCCCCTACTTCGCACGGGCTCAGCGCCGCGGAGGCAGGCCCAGGTAGCTCAGTTGGTAGAGCATGCGACTGAAAATCGCAGTGTCGGCAGTTCAATTCTGCCCCTGGGCACCATTGCCCAAAACCCGCGCTGATTCCTCATCATAAATCTTCGATTTGCCTACGCGCGTTTTTGCGGCTCGAAGGTGGGATTCACGTTCGATTTTTGCTGGTCGTCGCCTGCAGGTCAGTGCGAGGCTC
>JAEWCT010000419.1 GCA_023390485.1 Pseudomonadota bacterium | reverse complement strand
CGCCTAACGCCCGCGCAGTTGTGAGCCGTCGCGGACGTTGAAACCATCATGCGTCGAAGATCGGCGCTTTAATCGGGCCCGCGGCTCCGCCCCTTTCACGAGGAGCCGCATCATGGCCAACAAGCCTATCAAGTGCGCGAAGTGCAATGTCCCGCTGCAAGGCTCGGCCGATCCGAAGTCCGAGGGCGTGTTTTCCTGCCCTAGCTGCGGGGCAAGTGACACACTCGAAAACATCCAACGGGAAATCGGCGAGTACGCGGCAGAGAAGACGGCAGAGTTCCTGAGCGGGAATTGGCGGGAGCTGGCGCGCAACAACAAGTTCCTGAAGGTCACGGAACATCCCCGCCCCAAGAAGCTCTATCGCTTCGTCGTCGATCTTGACCTTCATCGCCCAGCCTCATGAGGCGGGCCGGTGCTCGCGAAAATAAAGGATCACCTGCCATGACAGCTCACAAGCTCGCACAACTGTCAAATGTCGAGATCAGTCCCGACGGGAAGAAGATAACCTTTCGCGTTGGGACTGTCGGCGGCAAGTCACTCGACATAGAACTCGACAAACCGACGTCGCAAAAGCTCATTCAAGATTTGACCAAATTCGCGGCAGACGCGGCGCGGCTCCGTACCAAGGGCAAGCCCGTGCCCATGGAGGTGCAGGCACCCACAACGTTCAGCATGCTATCAGCAACGCAAGTCGGAGTGGGGATGGCGCATGACCGTAAAAGTATGTTCCTGATATTGCGCCTGTTCGATTTTGATCTTCCGTATCAGGTGACGCATCAGGAGATACGCAGCATGGCCAAGAGCTTTGTCGAGATGGCGAAAGCTCTGGACGCTCCGGAGGACAAACCGCAATAGAATCTTCCGTCATCGCCTGCCTCCAAGAAAGTGCCCGTCCGAAGCGACTACTTGGCCCTCTTAGCCCTCTCGTCTTTCGGCTTGGGCTTCGATCCCATGCCGAGCGCGCGCTTCAACGCTTCATCGCGGATGCGCGCGGCTTCTTTTTCGTCCCGCTGATCGTCGGCGGCTTTCTTGTCCTTATCGCCAGCCATTTGGGGGTGCCCTTCCTATGACCGACTCACGTCGATCCTTCATTCCACCCTACTCAAAATTGGTCGCCCGGCAACATGAAGCAATAGGGCGCGTGGCGGCCCACTGGTCCCTGGTCGAGTTCATGCTTGAGAAGATTCTGGTCCGGCTTGCCATGGCGCCGGACTTTCCCGGTCTGGCGCTCGTCAATGACCTCAGCGCCGACAATCGCCTCACCGCCCTACGTAACCTCGCAGAAATGCATCTGCTCAGATATGGGGCGCGGATCGTTCCGTACGATGTGATCGAGCAAATCAAGAATGCCGCGCCCGAGATCGTGCGATTGAAAGGGTTGCGCAACCGCATAATCCATTACGTCTGGTTCCGCGCCAACGATGAGCTAATGACCGGTTTCCGATTCCGTGGGCGTCAGCACAGCGATACGCCGCAAAGCCTTGCGAGGCGACGGAAAGACCGCGAGCGAAATGACGGGGAGTGGGACGAGGGCCACGCCTTCCAGCTGAAGGTGACGAGTATCCTGCGGACTGCCGATTCGATAGAGGCGCTTGCCGACAAGCTGTTCGCACTCAGCGAGGCCCTGCCCGATATCGACGAATCATGGCTCGGAAAATCGATTCGACGAGACGCACATCGTCCTCGTCGGAGCGATGCGCGATCAAAGCGTCCAGCCCCGCGTCAATCATCGCCGGCATAACTTCTATTTCGCCAGTTAAATCAATGTGTTGTGCTGATTTCTCGGCCATTTCTCACTTGCGTCAAGTATGTAATCCCGAGAGCTTGACGATAAGAACAAAACGTGTACAATCATCAGGCGCCCCTTCTGTCCTCTTCGCCGCCGTCGCTTTGACCCGGTAATGCAAATGCATTACCATCCTTCGCATGAAGAAGGCCGACGCTCCTGTGCTCGAGATCGAGTCCACCCTGACGGATCGCTACCAGACGACCGTGCCGGGGCCGGTGCGGCGGGCGCTGAAACTGCGCAAGCGGGGCAAGCTCGTCTACAAGGTGCTCGACGACAGCACGGTGGTGCTCGGGCGCCGTGCCGATGCGGACGAAGAGGATCCGGTGCTGGGGCGGTTTCTGGGATTTCTCGCGCGCGACATGGCGCAGCATCCCGATCGTCTTCGCGCGGTCGACAGCGATCTGGTCGATCGAATCCAGTCGCTCGTGAAGGACGTCGTGGTCGACCGCGACGCGCCGCTGTCGCCTGACGACGAATGAGCGCGCCGAAATCGCCGGTCGTCGTCAACGGCTGGGCGATCTTCGCGCATCCGCTGTTTTTGGATCAGGTCGAGGCGCTCATCAGTGAGGTCGAGCGGGCGAAGGCGAAGGACCCGCAGGGCTTCGTGCGGAAGAACGCCGCGAAGCGGCTGAGGATGATCGCCGATCTCGCCTTCCGGATCATTCCGGCCGATCCGACGGCGGCGGAATACCGGCAGGGCGGCACGCTCGGGCCTGACCGCAAGCACTGGTTCCGCGCGAAGTTTTTCCAGCAGTACCGGCTCTTCTTCCGCTACCGGCAGGACGCGCGAATCCTCGTCTATGCCTGGGTGAACGACGACGATACCAGGCGCGCCTATGGCAGCCGGACGGACGCGTATGCCGTCTTCGGCCGCATGCTGAAACAGGGACATCCGCCCGATGACTGGGACCAGCTGCTTTCCGAATCCAGGGCCGCCACCGCCCGGCTCAGGACGGCGTCCGACCGCCTCGAATAGCCGCCAGGGGATGCTGCGGTGTCGAACGGTCGAAAGGGGTGAAACGGTGCGGACGGTCGAAATCGGTGAAACAGTGAAACGGCCGGAACGGGCCGAAAGGAGGGCCGGGGCGCCGGGGCGAGGCGCCGGAAGCAAACCCGTGAAGCAGGTGAAGCAGTGAAGCACTTCGGCGCGGGCCGAAGCGGATCAAGGACTTACCTGCTTCACGCCTGGTTCGGCGCGTGAAGCGGTGAAGCGCTATTCGTGGCGCAGCGCCTCGATCGGGTCGAGGCGGGCGGCGCGCTGGGCGGGGTAGAAGCCGAAGAAGATGCCGACGAGCCCGCTGAAGCCAATCGCCAGCGCGATCGACTCGGGCTGCACCAGGGTGGGCCAGCCGGCGAAGGCCGCGATCATGATTGCGGCACCGATGCCGAGGGCCGCACCGGCCGCACCGCCGAGCACCGAAAGCGTCGTCGCCTCGATCAGGAACTGGCCGCGGATGTCGCGCGGTCTCGCGCCGACCGCGAGACGCACGCCGATCTCGCGCGTCCGTTCGGTCACGGAGACGAGCATGATGTTCATGATGCCGATGCCGCCGACGGCGAGCGACACCGCCGCGACGGCGGCGAGCAGCAGGGCAAGCGTGCGCGAGGAGGCGTCGCGCGTCGCGGCGACCTCGGACAGGTTGCGCACGAAGAAGTCGTCATCCTCGCTCGCCTGCAGCCGGTGGCGCTGGCGCAGCAGGGCGCGGATATCCTCCTCGGCCTGCGCCATGTCGTCGCCCTCGGCGACCTTGATCACGATCGAGCCGACGGACCTGGCATTGGCGCGGTTGACGCCGAAGACGCGCTGCCGCGCCGTGCCGAGC
>JAEWCT010000396.1 GCA_023390485.1 Pseudomonadota bacterium | reverse complement strand
GCGGCTCGCCGGTGTTTGAGTATTGGCGGATTTTCAGCGCTCTGATGAACGCTTCATTCAGCATTCGTTGCGGTGAGCGTGCGGAGCTGCTCATCGGAGGGCGAGCGTTTGCGCGCGGTCAGCCTCGCGGTGTCGTCGGCCGCCACCGTGCGTGGCGCGTTGCGCAGACTGGCGACCGGCGTGGCGCGGCGAGCGGGAAGGAAATCCCGGCGCGGGTTCGATTTTGCGTGATCGGCGAGATCGTGAAGAAGGACATCGAGAAGGGGTGCTGCAATCTGCGCGGAGTGGAGATCGCGGGCCCACGGCTTCGACGGCGTGCCGGTGCCGACGAGGACGACGTAGGAATAGGCCGCGCCGTTTGCGAACTGCAGGCCGCCAGACGCCCAGGCATCGACCGTGGCGTTCGGGTCGAGCGATACGGCGGTGCCCGTCTTGGCAAAGTGGAGCCGCAGGTCGCCGCGGCGGCGCGCGCACCACTGGCTGAGGCTCTTCAGTGTTCCGTACGACTGGCCGCCCGTCTGATAGCAGAGCGGGGCTTCGAGGAGCGAGCGGATCAGCCAGACCGCGTTCGGCCTGATGAGCGACTTAGGAATGATGGCCGGGCGAGCTTCGGCCATGCGGCCCGCGCCTCCCTGGCCTTTCTGCGTGTAGTCGTAAGCCTCGATCAGCGTCGGCGGTTTGATCGGCTTCGTGCCGCGTCCGATCAATGAGGCGAGGATGACGCTCGACATGAACTGAACGCGCTGCGGTGCTCCCGCTATCTGTCCGAGGACGACGGCCGTCGACGGCGGCGTGCCGCCAAGCTCGGCGGCGGGCGGCATCGTGAAGCCGAAGCCGTCGATCAGCCGCTTGACCGGCGTCTGTCCGAGTTGCGCGCCGCGCGCGATCAGCGGGGCGTTGAGGGAGCAGGCGAAGGCAACGATGGCCTTGCGGTTGCCGGTGCTGCCGCCCTTGGCGCAGGTGTCGAGACCCTGTGCGGGTGCTTGCGGATCGGCGTAGAGACTGTCGGCGGTGTCGCGTCCCTGATTGGCGAGGGCGACGGCCAAGATCATTTTGCCGGTCGACGCTACCTGACGGCTTTCGAACGCGGGATCATAGCGGCCGTCGCTTGAGCGGCGGGCGGGCAGCGAGCCGAAGTAGGCGGCCGTTTCGCCCGCCTCGTAGTAGCGCACGATATTACCGTCGCCATCGGCCGCGACGACGATGACGTTCGGCAGGGACTTGTCGGTCGTCACCTTTTTCGGATCGAGCGTGTAGGCGGGGTCGATGCGCGACGTCCATTTCGTATCGAGCGTCGCCAGCGCGCCATCGATCTTTTCGCGGAAGGCCAAGTTCTCGCCGATGTCGAACGTCGTCGTCACGCCGCGCACGTAATCGCGCCAGCTGAAGCCGTAGCTCTGTTTCATTTCCTCGCGGATGCCGAAGCGGGCGGCCGGAAGCAGCAGATTGGCGCGGATCATAGGATTGGCTTCGGCGCGTTTCACGTCGCCGGGTGCGAACCGCTCGAGCGCGGCTTCGAGTTTCGGTTTCACCTTGGGATCGGGCGGGCCGCCGGCGAGCGCCATCAGCTCGAAAACGACTTTCTTCTGCTCGGTTTCATCGGTGATGAGTTTTTCAGCGCAGGTGCGCGCACGGACTTCGGTGATGTAGCGCCAGCGGTCGAGGCGGACCGCATTCAGCCGGTCGTTGCCTTCGAGCAGGATGATCGGTTTGTTGACGGCGGAGGCGAGGACGAACTGCTCGGCGGTTGAGAGATCCTTCGCTTCCTTGCCGAAGACGACCTGACTCGTCACTTCGACGCCGTGGAGCGGCTGGCCGCCGGTGCGTTGCGCGAGCCAGATGTGGTTCGCCGCCCATTGTTTCAGAAGCGTATCGTCGCCGCCGCGGGTCAGCTCGCGATAGATGACGGGCGCGAGCCACCATTCGCCGAGCTTGCGCTGGAGTTTCGTCAAGCCGCTTTCGTCCAGGCTTGGCGGCGTTTTGTAAATCACGCGTGCGAACTGCATCGGCAAGGTCGAGCCGCCGACGCCGAGGCTCGGCCTGCGGGCGGCAATGGAGCGCGTGATCGTCGTCAGCGGAATTTTCAGGACGCCGACGAGATCGATGCCGAACGGATTGAGCGGGCCGCCGAGGTAGCGATCCTCGTGATATGAGAGGCAGCGCCAGTATTGTTCCGGGACCTCGCGCACGGGAATGGACTTGTGATCGGGGTTCGCGACGTAATCGCCGAGCGCGATGGCGTTGCCGGTGTAGTTGACGTCACGCAGGCTATCGAGCCGGGGATCGAACGTGCCGACGAAATTTCCCTTCGGATCGTAGATTGCGGTCGCCAGCCACCGCTCGGCGTCGTAGCCGAGCTTGTCGTGCATCGAAAGTTCGCCGAGATAGCCGCGGATCGGTGCCGCGACGTAGACAAGGAGAACCGCGAAGAGACCATAGAGCACCGCGGCCGTGAAAACGTGGCGGAGCGGACCGAGCTTCGGATTGAAAGCCACGGTCATCATGAGCCAGCGCACGACAGTGCGCGGAACCCAAAGGCAGAATTCCGCGAGGGCGGTCAGATGCCGCAGTAAACGTAACATCGCTGTCGCATAGCCGCGCTAATGCCAGCGCCGGAATGGGCGGCGGCCTCAAGCGTTAGACGGTAGTTGAGCTTTGCGGCGTCAACTCAGCGAAGGCTAGGCGGCTTCCGTTCCGAGATGAGGCAAATCTACGGCGCACGCTGGCAGCAATGCCGCCGACGCTAAGGCAGCTTGGATCTTTCAGCGGAAAGCAGGAAAGGCCCCAGAGGCTCAGAAATTGTTCATCAGAATGAAAAGTCCGACGCCGACTGCAGGCCCAATGAGCGTTGCAACGACCATCATGACGAATGGTTTCGCCATCATAACACTTACCCCGCACTGAACTCGTGAGTTCGCTCCACTATTACGCGCGGCCCTAAGACGATGTTTCGACCGGTTTTGCCCCCTCGGTCTCGCATCTTATTTCGCTAAATGGAGCCGCCCCCAGTCAGCGCTGCCGGTCAGAACCCCTCAAGCCCAGCAAACTCAAAGAATACAGCTTTGCAAAAAAACTTGACAGGGGTTGCAAGGTGTTTGCGCGCTTGGGCGTAGAAACCGGATCACACTGAATTCGCCGGTGCAATATAAGAATTATCGCCTTTCGGCATTGCGGGGAAAAACATATAAATTATGTATTTTCAATGCGTTATACATTCAAAATCACGCATCTGTTGCGTCCGGTGCGGCAACTGCTGGCATCGCACCATCACGGATTATGTCGTGGTTTGAAATCAGAATTGAAGTTTATCGGAGGTCGAAAAGGCGAAGCTGCCTCTCGTCGGTGCCTCTTGTTTCAGCAGCCAATTGCTCGATCCGGTCGAACGGGACCTGCTCGGCGGCGATCAACGAACGCTGCGCCTTCATGGGCCGGACGAGGCCTTCCTGCACGAGGTGGAACTCGCCGACCGTTTGGCCGGGAAGCGCGGTCGCCGGATCGAGGCCGGACTCCGACTGGAAGGCTGCTTTCAGCTTTCTGAGGGCCGTGTCTTCGCGGACGCGGCCGATGAACCAGCTCGTGATCTGGTCGCGGCTCTTGTAATCGAGGTCGCCCGGTGACTGGGTGGCGAGCATCATGCCGAGACCGGCGGAGCGGGCACGCTTCAGCAAGCTCTGCAGCGGCTCGGCGGTCGCGGGCTTCGAGTTCGCCGGAATGTAGAGGTCGGCTTCGTCGAACATGACGACGGCCTGCAGCTCGTCGTTCGGGTTACGCTGACAGAAGCGAAGCGCTTCCGACAGGAACTGCGAGACCCAGAACAGGATGTTTTCGTTGTCGCCGAGGAAGCCCGTGTAGATGACGGACAGGCGCGTGCGGTTCGGTCTTTGGTACTTGCCAAGGCCAAGCAGGCTGTCCATGCGCAGGCTTTCGCCGCCACCTTCGAACAGCGCGGCGTTGCGGAGGCGGAGCGAGTCGAGCTGGGCGACGAGATCGCGGCGCAGCTTGCCGGACGGGTCCATGCGCTGCGTCTGATCGGTAAGCTCGGGATGCTCGTCTTCAAGAAGATGGATCAGGTCGGCGAGCGTCACTTCGTTCGTCGAGAGCGAGCCCAAGATGCGCAGCGCGACCGCCAGAACGCCCGACTGCTTCTGGTGCGTCGCCGAGTTCTTCAGGTGAAGCATTTCGCCGAGCGCGGCAGCGGAAAGGTTCGCCAGCAGCTGCTGCTCGTGATCGGGCAATTCATTGATGCCGTTCGGCAGGAGCGTGATCGAGATCGGCCGGCCCGAGGCGCGGCCCGGCGTATAGACGGCGACGTCGATCGCGTCTGCGAGCTTTTCGCGTTCGGCGCGCCGTTCAGCCGACTCGTTGTCGTCGGACCGCCAGACGTCCGGATTGGCGTAGCTCGCGAGATCGCCTTTGCGGTCGATCAAGACCGCTGGAATGCCGCGCAAAAGGAGCTGCTCGATAAGAGACAGCGCCAGCGTCGTCTTACCGGAGCCCGAACCGCCGAGGAACGCAGCGTGCCGCTTCAGCACGCTCTTGTTCATTGTCACGGCGCGACCGCGATTGTTCTTTTCGCCGCCCGCCAGAATGCTGGCGCCGTAGCTGCCGTTCTCGTCGAGGATGACGGACATAGGCAGATCGTCGTCGTTCGCCGCGAGACCGTTGTCGCCTTCGCCCTGTTGGTTGGCGCGCGCCTGGTCGGCGGAGAGGGCGTCGAAACCGTCCAACGTCGATTGCGGGT
>JAEWCT010000289.1 GCA_023390485.1 Pseudomonadota bacterium | reverse complement strand
GCACCCGCCGCGCGATGTTATCGGCCGAATCCATAGCGGCGATATCGTCGGTGAGTTCCGCGCCGCCTTGATCGGCGACGGTCTTGGTATTCACGAGATCGAAATGGTAAAGCGGCATTCCTGCTCTCGCCTAGCGCCGTCTCATTCCGAAATACGCGCGGTAGCCCGACTTGGTTCCACATCGTGCCGACCTTCACGTTCCGGAGGACCCAAGCGGCTGGACACCTCCGTCGGCCGCCAGCGGCTGCTCGTCCTTCGTCTCGAAAGTCATCGACAGGCCGCCCGTCGGATCGATGGCGCGCTCGAGCCATTTGATCGACTCTTCGATCCATTGATCGCTATTTGCGGGGTCGGCTTGCGCCCTTGCCCGGCAGGCGTCGGCCTGTGCCAAGCAGGCGGCCTTGCGATCCATCGCCATCTCAGCGTGGCGATTGCAGGCCGGGTGACGTCAACCACTCGTTCAGATGAGCGGCGGTTTCTGCTTGCCTCGCCTTCTTCAGCAGTGCGTCGCGCGCCTCACCCTGAGGCAGTTGGTCAGCGGCCGCGCGCGCCTCGTCCGCCGCCCTCTGAAGCCGCTCGTCGAACGGCACGCTGTTCTTTTTTCGATTGCGTTTTGCCGTCATGGAAGTCTCCTGCTTCGCGTAAATCCAGAATCGCGCTTCCAACAAGCTATCGTCGCTAACTCAGGTTACTCCGCGCGAACAAAATATAACGACTGGGCAGGGAACGAATCGATCTTGCAAAGCAACTCAAAAAACGCCTCTACGGACGATCGTCGTTTCCTTCAGAAGCTAGGGTTTTGCCCGCATGGTGCCTTCGCCTTGCTCGCGCGCCGGCACGCTCACATGCACTTCATGGCCTTGCCGAATCGCCAGCGACGCGGCCGCGACGGCCGATTCGAACGCGGACTCCTTCGTCGCATATTCACCGTTCACGACGCCGTCGTGCAGCACTCCCCATTGGTTGCGTATCGGCACGATGGCGTATTGCGCGAGTCCCATCTTTGTCTCCGTTGCCAACGTCTTCGCGAATCACTTCCTGTCTGGATCGTTCGGGCGAACGGTCATATTGCTTTCGGGCATCTTGTCCCTGCCGGCATCGCCATTGTCGTCTCGGCCGCCTGACGTCGATGTGCCGCTACCGCTCCGGCTTGGTGTTGTCGCGCTGCCAGTCGTCGGCGCAGAGCCTGGTTTGGCGGAGCTCGCTGCCGGGTCTCCGGATGTCGATCCACGTCCGCTAGTCTAGGTGCACCGCCGGCTTGCGCCAGTGCAAGCGTGGAGCAAAGCGAGAATCCGAAAGCCAATACAATTCGTGTGAGTTTCATCGCAAACCATCCTCGTGGCGTCGATGAAACTAATTGGCCGGGAACAAGAACGTTCCTATTCGCGGTTCCTGATGCCGATCTGTCGCGGCTACGCGGAGCGTGAACTGAACGCCGGCTCCTGTCCGGGCGCATTCACGTCATGATAGTGGGTCGCCTCCGTGCGCGGCTTTCCCAGCAGCGGCACCGTGAGCCGGCAGACCAGGCCTTCGGGACGCCAGTCGAAATCGGCCTTGCCGCCGAGTTGGGTCTCGATGCTGGCGATCACGCTCCTCGTGCCGAATCCCTTAGACGTCGGCTTGGTCACCCGCGGGCCGCCGGTTTCGACCCAAGCCATGATCAGCTTGTCGCTCTGCACTTCCCAGGTGATGGCGAGCCGCCCCGACAGCGAGGAAAGGCTGCCGTACTTCGCGGAGTTGGTGACGAGCTCGTGCAGCGCCAGCGCCAGCGTTTGCGCCGTGGCAGGCTCGAGCTGGACTTCCGCGCCTTCGTATTGGATTTGTCCGGCTTCCGAATACGGAGCCACCTCCTCGGCGACCAGTCGCCGGATCTCGGCGCCCTGCCAGCTCGACAGCGACAGCACGGTGTGCACCCGCGCCAGCGCCGTGATGCGGCCCTCGACCGCCTGTACATAGGCGTTGACATTCTGCGCACGCGTCAACCGCACGATCGACTGTGCCAGCGCCAGCGCGTTCTTGGCGCGATGATCGACCTCTCGCGTGAGCAGACTCTGCCGCTCTTCGGCACGCTTGCGGTCGGTGATGTCGACGGTGACGCCGCTCACCCGCACCACCCGGCCATTCCTGTCGGTGGTCGCGGCCGCCGTGCCGACGCACCAGCGGACCTCCCCATCGGGACGGATGATGCGGAATTCCGCTTCGTATGATTTCGCGCCCTTCGCAAATTCGGTCCACGCTTCACGCAAACCATTGAAATCCTCGGGATGAAACAGCGCCTGAATGTTTGCGGACGTCAGCTCGAAGCCCTTGGGATCGATGCCGAAGATCTTGTACTGGCCGTCGTCCCACATCCAGTCGCCGTTCAGCCAATCCCAGTCCCAGGAGCCCATCTTGCCGGCGGCAATAGCCATGCTGCGGCGCTGTTCGCTTTCGACCAGCCGCGTGGTTGATTGCTCGAGCTCCGCCGTGCGCGCGCGGACGCGATCCTCAAGCTCGGAGTTGAGCCGCTCCAGTTGCCGGGTCTTGCGGTAGAGCTCGGCAAACACGCGTAT